>JANLTD010000868.1:0-2366 GCA_031362765.1 Acidobacteriota bacterium
TAAGCCTTTGAAACGATTCGCGCATATTCAAATTCGTTTGCTTCGCGCTCCGCAAAACCGACCGAAAAAGTTTTAATCGGCTCGTCAACCATTTCTGACATCATCGCGCAAATCGCCGAAGAATCAATGCCGCCCGACAAAAACATTCCAAGCGGAACATCTGCCATCAAGCGCAATTTTACGGAATGTTTGAACATTTCGCGCCATTCTTCGATAAAATATTGGTCTGTTTTATGCGAATTCAACCCGGTCGCTACCGCTCGCGGTTCTGACTTTGGTTCAAATTTTACATCCCAAAATTCTTCAATTCGCAAATTTCCGTCGTGCCAAAGCAAAGTGTGTCCGGGCAAAAGACGCTTCACATCTTTAAAAAGCGTTTCGTCAAAAGAAGTTCCGTGATTCGCCAGTTGGTCGGGCAGCGCGTTGTAATTCAGTTCGGGTTTGACCGCACCGGCTTCCAAAAGCGTTTTGATCTCCGAGCCGAAGAACAGATTTCCTTGCCGGTCGTGAACATAATAAAGCGGCTTGACGCCCAAGCGGTCGCGGGCGATAAAAAGCGTTTGTTCGCGGCGGTTCCAGATCGCAAAAGCGAACATTCCGCGTAATTTCCCGACGCATTTCGCGCCGTATTCCTCGTAAAGATGGAGAATCGTTTCGGTGTCGCAGTGCGTTTGATAAACGTGACCTTTCGCTTCGAGTTCGGCGCGGTAATCGGCGTGATTATAGATCTCGCCGTTATAAATGATGACGAGCGAGCCGTCTTCATTGAACATCGGCTGGGCGCCGTGCGAAACGTCAACGATTGATAGGCGGCGATGTCCGAGACCGACATTTTCGTCAATAAACATCCCGCCGTCGTCCGGGCCGCGATGAAATTGGATGTCGCGCATATTCTCTAAAACACGGCGGTCAATTTTTCGTTTTGATTTTTTGGAAAAGGCTATTCCGTTGATTCCACACATATCGAGAAAAGAAGGGGAAGAAAATTAAGACGAGCGATTTAAGACGTCCGAAAGAACTACAGTTATATTACCTCTTTTTTTTCAGTTTAACGAGAAATTATTTATTTAAGAGGTAATTCCTCAGTAAAAAATTAGATATGACCAAGCAAAACACTAAAAGAGAGAAATAAATCAATTGTTGAAACTGAAATTAAAAAATAAAGAAGAATCACATTCGGAATAAGTGATAGGTGATAGGTGACAGGTGATAGGTAAAATCCACTTATCACCTATCACCTATCACTTTTCACTTATTCCGAATGACAGCCATCCGCATAACTTCAAAGATTATTTCACCTCTGATCGTCGGCAAGAGATCTTTACTTTTACTTTTTACTGACGCATTACTTTAAGAGAGATTTGCCGACATTTTGGTTTGAGAGATTTTGTGAACAAGTTTTGAAAAGTCCGCCTAAAATCAGTTTTTCCGACCAACATTTTTTTTTAATATCTCATTATAAACTTCGACAACTGCTTTGACATTACTTTTATCATCAGGCTTTTCGGTTTTCAACGGCCGTTTCATTCCGGCTATTTCCCGGATCTTTTTGACCAACGATCTTTCATCTTGAATCGGGATCAAATTAACGCCGGCGGGGCGCATTCCGTTGTCGGTCGCGATAACCGGCGTTTCTAAAAATAAGGCTTCGCGAACGGAAATTGCATCGCCGTCAAATTTTGTCGTGCGAAGAAGAATATCCGCTTTGTTGATAAGATGAAGTGTCATTCGATGCTCGACATCGCCCGTCAAAAAAATTTGGCCGGCGTAAGGTTTTTCGGCGATCGCTTTTTTCAATCGGGATTCTAAATCTCCCGAACCGACGATCATCAAACCGGCGTTCGGGTATTTTTCCAAAACCTTTTCCATTGCGTCAATCTGCATAAACAGATCGTAGGTGTCTTCCAACAGGCAAACCGCCAATAAAAAAGGCTTGTGTTTTTCCGCAAAGTCTTTCAGTTGTTGGGGAAGTTCGACGGTTTTATCCGGATTTTGCAAAACGAAAGGATAGATCAACTGCAGTTTTCGCTTTCCGATGCCGAATTTCCCGAACATCTCGATCATCAGCGGATTGACCGCGATTATTTTCCGGAACATCCGAAAAACTAACCCGGCAGAGGAGAAACGGCTGGCAGTTTTGACTTTTTCAACCGCATAGCCGCCCGAATGAAATGTCAAAACACTCTTGCCGCGTCCGAAAAAAGCACAAATCGCCAAAAAGGTAAATATCCGAAACGGAAGCGTTCCGCCGATGTGAACGTGCAAAACGTCGTATTGCAGATCCCTTAACAGTTTGATCAAGGCCGACGGCGTTCGCGGATGATAGACATCTTGTTCGGATGTAAGTTTAGAGCTTTTCGCTGTCG
>JANLTD010000882.1:0-4208 GCA_031362765.1 Acidobacteriota bacterium
ATTTTCGCGCTCTCGCGCTCAGGCAACCGGGACGGATTGCGCTCCAGTCGCTAAAACCTATCACTGAGGCATTACGTGAGTGCAAAAAAAGTATTGTAATTGATTTTAAAATATGTTTTAAGAGGCGACATTCGTTGCGATCGAGGGGCTCAAGCGGTGGCCTAATCATTAGTGTAAGCCCTGTAAATCATTACGGATACGAACGTTCAAAAGGTCTGGATATGACACTCCATGTAAGGGTGTAAAAAAATCTGTGTAAATCAGTTTTATCGGCAAATTTCAACTTTGGTTAAACGACTGATAAATCGTATCTGATTAGGTCTTTGGCTTTTGGTCTTTGGTTTTTGGTTTTATTCAATGGAAACCCGTTGATTTTCAATCAAGACTCGAAAAAATAGACGTCAAGGTAAAGAATTCAATACCAATCGGCAATTTCTTTCCAAAAACCAAAGGCCAAAGACCTAAACAATTACGATAAATCAGCGATTGGGCGGACAAGGGGGAAATCAATAAATCGCATTTACATAAAAATTCAGACAGTCTCAAATTTTTTATCGAGCAAGTTTCAAATCGAAAACCTAATCTCCCTTTCTCCCCTTCTCCCCTTCTTCTTCTCACTCCACCGGCGCCTTCGCGGCGATCCACGCCGTCCAGCCGCCGATCATTGAAAAAACGTTTGTATAACCCATCTTTTGCAGGTTGTCCGCGGCGAGTGCCGAGCGATAACCGCCGCCGCAATAAAGGATCAATTCCGTATCTTTATCGGGAAACTGCCAGACGATGTCGCGTTCGATCACGCCGCGTCCGATGTGCTTTGCCCGGGCGGCGCGCGCCGCGTTCCATTCGTTGTCTTCACGAACATCAATCAGGGTCGCCCCCGCTTCGATTCGTTCGAGCGTTTCGGGAATCGTGATCTCTTTAACGTTTGGCTGGATGTCTTTAACTAATTGTTCAAATTCTTTTGAATGTTCCATAAATTTTTTACAAATGCTGCCGAAATGTTGTTTGCTGATCATTACTGAGCGGTATAGAAATTGCTTTGACGCGAAATAAAGAAAATTTGCCCGCGAATTTACGTGAATTTACGCGAATTTACGCGAATAAAATCAATTTTATAGGACAAATTATTTAGTCAGGCAAAAATTATTCAAAAATATTCGCGCTGATTCGCGTAAATTCGCGGGCAGAAATAAAAAAACGAAAATTTTTGCAGTTAGCAAAAACAATGCCGCTCAGTAATGTTTGCTGATGCTTTTTTCTTTGTCTTAAATTTTACAAGAGCCAACCTTAATTTTGTTGAATTTTCCGCGTTTTGTAAATAAAGCAGCGGGGTTTTTCGATGTATCAGCGCATTGCCGCAGGTTAGGATCATTCCGGCAAAAATGCTATTGAGGTTATCAGCATCAAAATGGCTGAAAATAATCGGGCGCTTTTTCTTTTGCGCTACAAGGCTTTATAATGATCATCGTATTTCCGTTCACAAAAAGATCCAATTGAAAAACTTTCGGCGTCGGTGTTTTTAGTTCCGGTGTCGCGGTGCAATATTTTTTCAGAGAAAAATGCAAGACTTTTATCGGATCGCCGTTCAATAATTTCATTGAACCGTTTGCCTAAAGATCGAATTGTTCAATATTAAATTGTAGTTCTAAAAATAAACAGGAGATTAGTTAAATTATGAGAAAAGTTACGTTATTTTTGTTGGTCGTATTTTGTTTGGGCTTGGTCGGATGTAGTAAAGACTCTGAAGTTCAGGCGTTTATTACCGAACTGGACGCGACGACCAAAGAAATGGTCAGCAAGATTGATGCAAACCCGAGTTCGGCCGGAATTGACGAAGCGCAAAAATCATTTGAAGCAAAAAAAGCTTCGTTAAAGACGAAATTTGACGCATTCAAAGATGCCAGAGGCGTGCAGGTCAGTGCCGATATGCAGAAAAAGCTGGTGGACAGTGCCACCGCCAACGGTAAATCACTGAGCGATGTGATGACCAAAAATATGTCGAAAATATCCCAGGATAAGGACGCGATGCCGAAATTTCAACAACTTATGAAGGACTACGCGGAAACGTTTAAGATGTAGTAAGACATTAAAATTTCGTTTATGATGACCGGGCGCGGGCAAGATTCATTTCTTATCCGCGTTTTTTCATTACTGAGCGGTCTAAAAATTGCAATGGCTTTGAAAACTAAGAAAATCTGCCTGCGAAAGACACGAAAAAAACGAAAAAAAGCATTTTTGCTAAATCTTTTTTCTTGATTTCGTATCTTTCGTGTCTTTCGCACGCAAAATCCTCTTAAATTTTAGTAATTTTCAAGTAAGCAATAACTGTGCCGCTCAGTAATGGCGTTTTTTATTTTGCAAACTAGCTGAAAATACCAGAACTTTCTATACTATGGTTACAGTTATTTTATAAATTTTTAATCAACAGAGGTTTAAGACATTGGCAGAACAATTTGATGTAGTAATAATCGGTTCCGGTCCCGGCGGTTACGTTGCCGCCGTGCGCGGCGCGCAGGTCGGCTTAAAAGTCGCGGTCATCGAAAAGGAAAAAGACGCGCGGCTTGGCGGAACGTGCGGACTTCGCGGCTGTATTCCGACCAAAGCATTATTAAATGCGGCGCATCTTTATGAAAAAGCGCAGCATTTTGAAAATTTCGGCCTAAAGGTCGAAGGCTTGTCGTACGATTTTGAAAAGGTTCAGGGATACAAATCGGGCGTCGTCGCCAAGAATTCGGCGGGCGTTTCGTATTTGATGAAGAAAAACAAGGTCACGGTTTTCA
The DNA here is from genome assembly GCA_031362765.1 of Acidobacteriota bacterium. Taxonomy (GTDB): domain Bacteria; phylum Acidobacteriota; class Blastocatellia; order Pyrinomonadales; family Pyrinomonadaceae; genus JAFDVJ01. Next base: position 2,781 of record JANLTD010000882.1, read on the forward strand.
ACGGATTCGGCAAAATTGCGGGCAAAGGCAAGGTCGAGGTCGCCTACGAAGACGGCAAAAAAGAAACGATCGACGCAAAAAACATCATCATCGCGACCGGTTCGGTGGTGCGTCCGATTCCGGGCTTTGAAGTTGACGGTAAATTCGTCGTCAATTCCGATCAGATCCTTGAATTAAATCATGTGCCGAAATCAATGGTCGTGCTTGGTTCGGGCGCGGTCGGCGTCGAATTCGCATCAGTCTATTCGCGGTTTGGTTGCGACACGACCGTGGTTGAATTGATGGATCGCATCGTCCCGCTCGAAGACGCCGAAGTTTCCAAAGAGCTTGAACGCGCCTTCAAAAAACGCGGCATTAAATGTTTGACCGGCGTGAAAATGGACAAGCTCGAAAAGACGAAAAAGTCGGTCAAAATTTCGGGCAAAGATTCAAAAGGCAAAGACATCGCGCTCGAAGCCGAAATGCTGCTCGTCGCGATCGGTCGGATGCCGTATCTTGAAAAACTGGGCTTAGAAAATACAAAGGTCGTCGTTAATCCGCGCGGTACGATCAAGGTCAATGAATATTGCGAAACCGATGAACCAAATGTTTTCGCGATCGGCGACGTGATTGATACGGCGTGGCTCGCGCATCTTGCGTCGAAAGAAGGCATTCTGGTCGTTGAAAAACTCGCCGGTAAAAAGGTTGAGCCGATCAATCACCGATTGGTTCCGAACTGCACTTACTGTGACCCCGAAGTCGCGAGCGTCGGCCTGACCGAAGCCAAAGCACGAGAGCTCGGCTACGATGTCAAGGTCGGCAAATTCCCGTTCTCAGCGAGCGGCAAGGCGCGAATCCTTGGCGAAACCGATGGTTTTGTTAAAATCGTCGCGGAGAAAAAATACGACGAAGTCTTAGGCGTTCACATCATCGGACCGCACGCCACGGAATTATTAGCGGAAGCCTGCGTCGCGATGCAGCTCGAAACGACCGCCGACGAACTCGGCCGCACGATCCACGCGCATCCGACCGTCAGCGAATCGGTCATGGAAGCCGCCGAAGGCGTTCACGATCTGACGATTCATATGTAATTCGGCTCTCAATTTGTTGGCGGTTGATTGGATCGAAGGATTCGATCAACCGCCAATTTTCAAATCAATGGATAATCTCACACTTGCCCGAAAAGCGCGTCAGTTAGCCAAAGAATTACTCAAACAAGCCAAGGAAAACGAGCCAAATATTACCGCTGATTTGCAAAATATCGCCCGGGAAATTTCCGGTGAAATGGTCGGTTTAGAGAACAAATTCAAAGCGGAAATGTCTTTGGTTCGGAAGTTGATTGATGCGGTTGGCGATGATTTTCAAAGACTTCAGCGAAAGTCCAAAAATATCAATGACGTTTTGCGCTACACTTTTGTTTTGTCGGTTGATGCTTATGCGAAAGGCTTT
>JANLTD010000894.1:0-2266 GCA_031362765.1 Acidobacteriota bacterium
TGCGTTTGTTGCCCAAATGAAACGTTAAAACAAGCCATTGAAAGAACAATGGTATGAATGAAATATAGAACTGCGGTTGATTGAAGTTTTTTCATAGTTTTTTTCCTTTTCATTTATCTCCAATTGCCGATTAACACAAACGGCGACCAGAAATACGGGTGCGAAAACGGCGCGTTTGTATCGCATTTGTAGGCGGTTTGCTGTGTGCCGTCTAATTTGTAAACTCCTGAACGGCAGCCCGTCGTGGTGCCGCTCGATTTTAGTTTGCCCGCGATCATTGATTGTTGGGCAAGCTGCATTGCTTCGGCTTTGGTCATCTGCGGGTTTTCCTTTTTCAGACGATAAAACTCGCTCATTAATAGCGAAGTGCTTTCATCGGCGACGCTCCATAATGTCGCCAACACCGATTTTGCGCCGCGCAGTTCGATGAATGTCGCCAGTGAATCAACTTCCGCGCCGTTGTTTCCTTCCAGAGTTTTGCGTTCCTGTTCTTTGCTGACCGATTTGTTTTCGACCGCCGTGCCGAAACCCGTGTTGCACGCCGAGAGCGTCACGAGTTCGACATCGCCGAAATTGAGCAGCGTGTCGTCGCTCACTTTTTCGAGCGTCAACGCCTGATTACTGCCCAACAGCAGAAACGATTTCGCCGTGTCGCCGCCGAGCCGGAAATGCGTCGCCAGATGAATCACGTTGTATTTCGGTTTTGTGCCGGTGCGCTGCGACATTCCCGCTTCAATCGAAGTTAGATTAAACCCGTCGTCAATCAACCGGATGCCCGACATCAAACCGGTTTCTTTGGTTTTCGAGGCTTCGTTGTTGACGATTTTGAGAAGTTCGTCGCCGACGCCAGGCAATCGGCTAAAGGTGAGTTCCTGTGTTCCGTTCGGTTCGATCAGACGGCTTTCTTTGGTGACACCCGCGCCGAGCAGACGCCAATTCGGATCGGTTTCGGCAAGCAGACTCTGCCGCGTCGTCGAAGTGACGACGACCGTTTGATATTTTTCGGCGAGATAATGCACGCCGTCGGGCGAGAGCGCGGCAAACGGAATATAGCGCAAAGTTCCGTCCAAAGACCAGAGCAGAGTTTTCGCATCAGCCGCAAGCAGATCCTTCTCGACCGGCTTGATCAGAATGTCGTAAAGCTCTTTGCCAATGGGACGCGGATCAACCGCCGGATTTTGAAGCGCGGCGCGAAACTCAAAGATCTTCCGATTCAAATCGGCGATCTTGATCTCGGTTTTGCCGTCAACCTGAGTTTTCGGCGTCGTCAGAATGACGCGGTAACGATCTTCTCCCGCAACCGTGTAAAGCGCGACTGTGCCGTTGCCCCAAAGTTGGAGTTTGGCTTGCAAAGCGCGGTCGGTTTCGATTTCCTTTTTGACGGGTTTGCCAAGTTCGGCGACGAGTTCTTTTTCGAGAAATATGCGGAAAGCCGCGTTTGCCGTGTCGAGTTTGGTTTTCAAATCGTCAAATTCGTCTTTTTGTTTGAAATCCGCGCCCTGTTTGTTTTTGAGTTCTTCGAGCTTGGTAAACTTCGTTCCGTATTCGGTTAATTTACCGGCGAGTGTTTCATATTTCTCAAGCACAGCGCGTTCGTCCACACGCAGATCGGCGCGTGAAGCCAGCTTTTTGATTTCTTCGGGATCGCGGCGCACATAACCGAAATACTCATCTTCTTTGAGCATCGCCAAAACCTGTTGGGCTTCAAACAAACGCCCTTCGGCAACCAGAATATCAGCGAGTTTGCGATATGTGCCTTCAACGGTTTTGAGATAGGTTTTTTGCGTTTCTTTATCAAGACCTTGAATGGCTTGGCGAAGTTCCTGATATTTGTTGACCGATTGTTTTCCGTAGAAACTCGCAATTCGACCATTTTTGAGCGATTCCCAAACATACATCACATTGTTTAGCGTCACCGCTTCGTCGCTTTTATCGCCGACTTGTCTAAATAGCGGCAAAGCTTGATTGTAATATTCCAGCGCCTTTTGCTTCTCGCCTAAGTCGTCATACACCCCACCGATGTTGGAGAGCGTCGTCGCTTCGCCGCCTTTATCGCCGACTTGCCTTATGAGCGGCAAGGCTTGATTGTAATATTCCAACGCCTTTTGCTTGTCGCCTAAATCTGAATACACTCCACCGATGTTAGAGAGCGTCGTCGCTTCGCCGCCTTTATCACCGCCTTGTCTATCAAGCGGCAAGGCTTGATTGTAATATTCCAACGCCTTTTGCTGGTCGCCTAATGCGGAATACACCACACCGATGTTGG
>JANLTD010000896.1:0-5761 GCA_031362765.1 Acidobacteriota bacterium
CAGATTTTCCCGAGAAAAAAACGAACGGCAGAAACCGAGCCCGCTATTCAAATCCCGAATTCGATAAGATCATTGAACAAGCTGTAAACACGACAAATCAAACAAAAGCGAAACTGCTTTACGCCAAGGCGCAGGAAATCATCAGCCGCGATCTGCCGCTTTTGCCGCTTTGGTATCCGCCGAATGTCGTAATTTCAAATAAGCGAATCAAAAACATAAATATAACAAACGGCAGTGATTGGAGTTTTGTGAAATATCTCGAACCGGCTAATTGAAATTATCGGATGATTTTACTAATGAATTGTCGAATCAGTTTATTGGCAAATTAAAAAAACTCAAACGGTCTTAAATCGTAAGACGGTTGTTTAATTATGCGAAACTATTCTGTCTAAATGGTTTCTTGGAAAAAAATATGAATGTTAAAAATCTTGTCGGCGGTTTTTTAGTTACTTTATTGGTCGCTTGCGCGGCTTTCGGGCAAGACGTAAAGATGAAGCAAAACGGTAATGTCGTGCGCGTCGTGCAGGGTCGGAAACTTTTGTATAAAGTTGTTTTGAGAGGCAAGCCAAACTTTGAGAAGCGAAAATACGATGAAGCGTTTATGGCGGGCAAATGTTTGATCGTGAGACGCGATGTGCAGGAAGATGAATTATATCCGAAGGTGTCGCAACTGGAAATTTATAAACCGGACGGAAAACGAAAGATCTATCGCGAAGCGGCGTTGGGCATCAGGCGTTTAGGCGGTGTGCGCGTTTTGACGAGTCCCGATTTTACGTGGGCGGTCATTCCCGACGAAGAAGAGGGCGAGCTTTCAGGGTATTTTTATATTTCTCCGCAATGCCGGATCAGCGAAGAAGGCTTTTCGGGAGAAGGCACATATCGCTGGGGCGAAGTTTTTGGCGGAAGTTTCATTGATGCGGCGACTCTGAGATTGCCGTCAATAATAAATGAATTACCGAACGGTCAGACGAAAAAGGGATTTATTCTGATCACCAAAGACGGGAACGCCTGGGGGACGGACATTAATCAATAACAATTTATATTGAGGCATTGATGAACCGTTTTATTTGGCGAACTTAAATTAAAGCAATGAGCAAGGGAACGAAAGTATCTTCAGAAGGCTTTGATGCACAGAAATCAACGGAATCCGCCTTGATTGAACCCACACGCGAACTCGTTCTCGCGCACGGTTGGAACACAACGTCTTATCAGATCTTAAATCCCGGCATCAGTCGCTGGTTTTCGACGACAAATGACGCGGTCGTCGGTTTTGTCGCGGCGTGCGGCGTGCGCGTTGTCGCCGGTGCGCCGGTTTGTGCGCTTGAACGTTTAAGCGAGGTTGTCGCCGAATTTGAAAGCAATGCCGGGCGGAATAATGAACGTGTTTGCTATCTCGCGGCCGAAGCGCGTCTCGAATCGGTCTGTCAAGATTTGCCCGATCACGCCAAAATTTTGCTTGGCGCACAACCCGTCTGGCAGCCGAAAAAATGGGGAGAAATTGTTGCACGGCATAGATCTCTGCGGGCGCAGATCAATCGGGCGCGTAACAAAGGCGTTGAGGTTACCGAGTGGCCAACAAGCCGAGCGTTTCAAAATCCGGTCTTAATCGAATGTTTGAAAGCGTGGTTGGACGCAAACGGATTGCCGCCGCTTCATTTTCTGGTCGAGCCTGATACCTTGTCGCGTCTTGATGACCGGCGCGTTTTTGTTGCGACGCGCGACGACGAAGTTGTCGGATTCGTTTTGCTGTCGCCGGTTGCAACGCGCAACGGCTGGCTTTTCGAGCAGTTTATTCATCGCCCGTTGGCACCTAACGGGACAGTCGAATTGATGATTGACGCGGCGATGCGCGAGTTGGCGGAAGACGGCTACGATTATGCGACGCTCGGCATTTCGCCGCTTTCGGTCAGGGCGCAGGTTGAGCCGTTTGATAATCCATTGTGGCTGCGGATTTTTCTGACGTGGCTCAGGAAACACGCGCAGAGATTTTATAATTTCGACGGTCTCGACGCCTTCAAGGCAAAACTTCAGCCCGAAAATTGGGAGCCGGTTTTTGCGATTTACAACCGACCGCGCATTTCTGTGCGAACTCTTTACGCGATCGCTTCGGTCTTTAGCGGGAATAAACCGATCAGATTAGTTATCCGCGGTTCGTGGCGTGCGTTTGGGACGGAAATAAAATGGCTGCGGAAATGGTTTAGCGGAAAATCGAGTAAGTAAAATTTGGCGACTTATTTCATTACCCGTTTAATAATCAACCACACCAATACATAAATTAAAACTACGACAAAACCCACAAATAAAGGAATAATTGTGCCTGTGTAAGCTGCCGCCAACAAAAAAAATCCTATTAAACAGGATAAAATAATCATATTTGAATTGATTTTTGATTTTGGCTGACGGGGGAAGTTTAGATTTACGTTTTTATTGGAAAATACGGTCGGTATTTCATTATGTTCATCAGGCAGAAAAAACTTTGCGGGGGTGTCTTTTATTTTAACGGGTCTGAAAACGGTTTCTTGTTCTTCGTGCAAATTGAACGAAGCAGATAGGAGCGAACCGTCTTCTAGACAGAAAGCGTTTCGTCGGAATAAGTTCGCTGGCAAAGAGGGCATTTTTTCATTTTTCAAATTTCACACTCCGATAAAATTCGTCAAGTCTTAATTTCAAATCAACCGACTGAAATTCGATTTATTCGGCTATGTCGTAAAAATAAGTTACTCATGTTACGCAAATTTGCTTTTAGCCGTTGGAAACGGCGACAGCGCGTAGCCCATAGCGCGAGCTATGGGCTGATTGAGAAATATGGTTCAAGCCCGCGAAGGCGCGCGACAGATATTCGATTCTGTCGCTATCTACGATAGCTTGTAAATTCAATTTTACTGATTCCCGTAGTTCGCGCTACGGGCTACACGCTAACACCCGCTACGCGGGCTGAAAAAATGTAATTGAGTAACATCAGTAAATTATCCAAAATTTTTTTAGCCAACCGAAAAAAAATCTGCGACACATTTTTGCGAAAACTGTCAGTTACCAACGAGAGGCACGAAAACGAGTTGCTTCCGATAAACGAAACGAGGAGAAATGATATGAAAATGACAGCAATTTTGAAAATAATGGTGAAAGGATTTTTGGTGAGTTTAGCGGCTTTAGGACTTTTTGCGGTTGGAGCAAATGCGCAATCCGGCAAGACAAAAAAATATGCTTATAAAATTGACAAAAAAAAGATTTCTTTTGTAACGCCGGCTTTTGAATTGTCGGCAGGTCGGGTTATTGTGAGCGGCGTAGTCAAGGAAGTTGACGTATCAGGCGGAGGCGGCGGTTGTTACACGATCACGGTCGGAACCTATCGGATCACGCCAAACGGCCAAAAAGTCTTGGTGCGTTCACGTTCAAAGCAAGTTTGTCTGACAGACAAAATTCCTGAAATCGTAATTGACCGAATTCCGCGAGGAAAATATCTGGTCGAAATCGTCATTGACAGACCACAGGTCGGCGAAAGAACATTGGAAGGCGAATTGACGGTCACGGTTCAGCCTGAAAGAATAAATCTGAAATAGTTAATAACATTTGGCTTCTAACATAACTCAAATGGCGCGGAACAAAAGTCCCGCGTCATTTTTTTTCGAGAGTTTCCATCGAATGGAACAGTCGGTATCAAATTTGTCATTCAAATCGGTCAAACATAATGTTCCGATTGACGATAAAATTTTCAGTCCGCGTGATTTGAAATTTTAGTTTAGGTCGCGGATGCTATTCACCACAAAGACACCAAGAACACAAAGAGAATTAATAATTTTCATTGTGTCCTTTGTGGTGAAAAAATCTGTCTAATTTATCAATGATTCAACAACTGCTAACGGCATTCTGCCGCCTGCCAGATGATCTTCCGAATGATCGAAAACCGCATCAAGCTCCCGCTCGACACTGCCGTGTCCGGCCGGAATTTGTTTGATGAGCGGCGCAAAATTTTCAAAATCGTAAAGCTCTTTGTCGAGCAGGTGCGAACCCGTCACGTTAGTCAGCGCGGTGACAATCGAACTTCGCAGAAACGGAATTTCCTTCTCCAATTCACTGACCAGGTTTTTGACCCTGGCGCGTTTCATATTCGGCTGCGAACCGCACAAATTACACGGAATTATCGGAAACTGGCGTTCTTCGGCGTATTTCGCGATTTCCGCTTCCTGACAGTAAGCGAGCGGACGAATGACCGTATTTGTTCCGGCATCCGAACGCAGGATCGGCGGCATCGCTTTGAGTTGTCCGACGTAAAACAGATTCAGCAGAAATGTTGCGATAATGTCGTCGGCGTGATGACCAAGCGCGACTTTTGTGCAGCCTTCTTTGATTGCCGTCGTATATAAAATTCCGCGACGCAGACGCGAGCAAAGCGAACAAAACGTCTTGCCCTCGGGAATATGTTCTTTGACGATCGAATATGTGTCTTCTTCAACGATCAGATACGGAACCCCAATGCTTTCTAAATAATCGGGCAAAACTTCGACCGGAAAATCGGGCTGTTTTTGATCGAGATTAACGGCGAGAATTTCAAAATTAACGGGCGAACGACGCTGCACGTCGAGCAGCAGATCGAGCAACGTATAGCTGTCTTTACCGCCTGAAAGACAGACCATAATTTTATCGCCTTCTTCGATCATCTTGAAATCGGCGATCGCCTTGCCCATTTTTTTGAGCAATTTGGTTTTGCTTTTGGTTTCTACAAACAACGTTTACTTTCGAGACCTCCAAAACCTAGAAGTCTGACAGAATAAACTCAAATTTACAAATCTCGCTTAAAGACTGGACACCAATAAAAAAATTCCTCTATGATAACAAACAACTGGAAAATAAAGACAGTTGATCATTTCTATCAAATTGTAATCAAATAACAATTTTCGTTTCGCGTCTGGATTAGATACAACCCCCCGAAATCCAATCAAAAACTGTCGAGTCGGAAAAAAACACAAGTGAGGCTTTAGGGAAATTATGATTAGAATGGGCAGAAGTTCCGGCAAGGAACAAGCAACCGAACCGCAAAACTATCAGGAACAGCAAACAAACAGCAGTTTATATCAATATACGAGTGAAACTCAGCCGTCTTCGACACGTGCCATTTCCGAGAGTGAATCAATGGCGCGCGACATCAAAGAAGGCCGTCTGAGCGGTTATGTCGGTAACGGCACGGTTTTGACAGGCGAAACCAATTTTCAGGCGATGCTTCGCATTGACGGGCATCTGACGGGTCGAGTTTCATCGGAAAACGGCACGCTGATCATCGGCTCGACGGGCAAGGTTGATGCCAACATCGCGGTCGCGGCGGCAATCGTCAGCGGCACGGTCAATGGCGACATTATTGCAACAGAAAAACTCGAACTGGGACGGTCGGCGCGCGTCGTCGGCAATATTCAAACGCCGCGTCTGGTCATTGAAGACGGCGCAATTTTTGAAGGCAATTGTACGATGCTCAAAGCCAAAGAAGCATTGGACAAGCGCAGCAGTTCCAAAGCCGAATATGCACCGCTTGCCGCAGCAAGTATCGGCGAAGAAACATCATCTTTATCGGCTCGCGAAGGTGACGAGGAAGAATCGGCGGCCGCGACAACTAATTAAAAGTAAAAAAGTGAAAAAGTGCAAAGGTGAAAAAGTTATTTGAAATATTATCAAAAAAACTTTTTCACCTTTGCACTTTTTCACTTTTTTACTTTTAATTAGTTGTCGCGGCCGCCGATTCTTCCTCGTCACCTTCGCGAGCCGATAAAGA
>JANLTD010000901.1:0-6129 GCA_031362765.1 Acidobacteriota bacterium
ATTTTGTATCTGTTTTTTGTTTTCTCTATATATGCGTTATATTTTCCATGTTCGTGCCCGGTTGCCAAATAGACATTTTTATAATTCGGATGGCGGCCGATATAAGGCAAATTATCCGGCGTCGCGGGACGAAAACCGGTCCACACGCGAATTGCCGAAAGCTCCCGTAATTTCGGCATAAATTCAAATGCCCGATGTGTCATCCGCCTTAAAATATCGTAATCAATTGCCGTGTCTTCGACGCCAAATTGCCTTGATGAACCGATCATGACCTGCTCCGTGCTGCGCGGCTGGACGTTGAAGGCGACCGAATCGGTTTCCGTGCCGTGCGCTGATTTCAAATAACCGAGTTCGATAAGTTGATGCCGCACAAATCCGGGATAGCGTTCGGTAATGATCAGATGACCTTTGCGTTTGACGATTTTCAGATCATTCATCAGTTCTTTTGACCAAAATCCCGCGGCATTGATAATGTTTCCGGCCGAAACAAATTCGCCGTTTTCGAGTTTGACGCCCTTGTCCGAAATCCCGGCGACCCGTTTTCGCGTCATTATTTCCGCACCGGATTCTTTCGCCTTTTCGAGAAAAAATCTTGCGGCCGAAAGCTGATAAACCACGCTGTCATTCGATACGAGCAATCCGCCAACCAGATCTTTGCGGAGGTTTGGTTCGGCTTCACGCAAAGATCTTTCGTCCAAAATTACGGCTTTTACGCCGCGTGATTCGTAAAAATCCCGTTTGCGGCAGACTTCCTGCATTTCTTCTTCGTCGGCTGCCGCCCAAATCGTTCCGCAATGCTGATATTCGCAATTTGGGGGCAGCTTGATCGAAATTTCGTTCCAAAGCTCACGCGAATAGTTTGTCAAAGCAAATTGGGCTTCGGAATCGTCCATCACAACGATATGTCCCATTCCGGCGGCAGTTGTTCCGGCGGCAATTTCGCCGGCTTCGATGACGACGACGCGAAAACCTTCGTGCGAAAGCCGAAAGGCACACGCCGCGCCGATGATTCCCGCGCCGATAATGGCAATGTCGTAATTGTTCATCAGAGATCTTTCCAAAATAAACATTGACAGAATTTCAGAATAATTTAACCGTCGAGACGCAGAGACGCTGAGAGAAAACAAAAACTTTTTAGATAATCAGAAGTTGATCTGCCAAACATTTTTTCAAAAAACTCAGCGTCTCTGCGTCTCTGCGGTAAATAATTATTTAGGAAAGATGTCTCCTGATTGTATGCCGTAGCAAAACGGATCGCTTTCGTCCAAAATCAAATCAATCGCGGCCGTAATATGCGCCGAGCCGCGAATGATCGGGATAATTTCCCCGTCAACAATTTTCACTTTCCCCTCAAAAACGCTGCCGATAATGCTTTCTTGCCGCCAGGTTTCGCCCGCCTTTAATTTACCGTCGGCGTAAAGGCAGGCGAGCTTCGCGCTCGTCCCGGTCCCGCACGGTGAACGGTCGTATTCAATGCCCGGACATAATACAAAATTGCGGCTGTCCGCGGTTTTGCTTGGCGAAAAGATCTCGATATGGTCAATTTCCTGATCGCCCTCGCCGGTGATCCGGTTTCGGGTTAAAGCCTCGCGCACGCGTTCCGAGAATTTGGTAAGTTGTTCCAAATTAGTTAGTTCCAGCTTAAACGGATGTTCTTCGATCAGGAAAAACCAATTTCCGCCCCAGGCAATATCGCCTTTGATGAGGCCGTGATCTTCGACCTCAACTTCGACGGCTTTGGCAAAACGGTAACTCGGAACATTCGTGATCGTGACAAACCCTTCTAAATCGAGTTCGGCTTCGACGATGCCGACCGGCGTTTCGATTCTTTGTTTTCCAACGCCGATCCGTTTTACAAATTCGAGCGTTTTGACCAAACCGATCGTGCCGTGGCCGCACATCTTCAGGAAACCGACATTATTAAAAAAGATCACGCCGGCGGCGCAGGTTTTGTCGGTTGGTTCGCACAAAAGAGCCCCGACAATCGCTGAATGGCCGCGGGGTTCGTTAATGATCGCCGAACGCAGATGGTCATAATTTGTCCTGAAAATTTCGAGCCGTTCGTTGATTGAACCGGTTCCCAGCGCCGGGAAACCATCAAGGACAACCCGCGTCGGTTCGCCGGCGGTATGTGAATCAATAACGTGAATTTTTTTCATCGCAGGGTGCAAACTTTTTTACAATATAGCATAATCGCTTTTTCAGAGAAAATCATTTATGACGGCAATTATTCACCATCCGATCTATCAAAAACATGACACCGGCTTTGGGCATCCCGAAACGCCGCGGCGTTATGAAGTCGTGATGAACGCGCTCAAAAGCGACGAAAAATTTTGGGAAAGTTTACTTGAAATTACGCCCGAACCGGCTTCCAAAGGAATGATTCAGGCGGCGCATACCAAGGAACATTTCAAACACGTCGAAAGTGCGTTTGAAAACGGTTTGGACCGGCTCGATGCCGATACTGCCGTTTCGATCCATTCCTTTGATGCGGCTTTGACGGCGGCGGGCGGCGTGTGTCGGGCGGTTGACGCGGTAATTCAGGGCGAGGCGAAAAATGCGTTTGTCGCGGTGCGGCCGCCCGGACATCACGCAACGAGCGAAAACGCGATGGGTTTTTGTCTTTTTAATAACGTTGCGATCGCGGCGCGTTACGCGCAGAATCGTTACAAGGAGATCGAACGCGTCGCGATAGTTGATTGGGATGTTCATCACGGCAACGGCACGCAAGGCATTTTCTTTGATGATCCGAGTGTTTATTTTTTTTCGATGCACCAATATCCGTGGTATCCGGGGTCAGGTTCGCGCGGCGAGCGAGGTTTTGGCCGCGGCAAAAATTATACGCTGAATGTGCCCGTCAAAGCGCACACCAAACCGAGCGAGCAGAAACGAATGTTTGAAAGCGCGATCGGCGATATTCACGCAGATTTTAAGCCGGATCTAATAATAATTTCAGCGGGTTTCGACGCTCATTTGTCTGATCCGCTCGGACAATTGCGTCTTCAGGATGCCGATTTTATGCAAATGACGAAAACGGTCAAACAATGGGCGGACGAAGTTTGCGGCGGACGAATTGTTTCCGCGCTCGAAGGCGGTTACAATCTCGAAACTCTCGGCGAAACGGTGAAAAATCATGTCAGAGCATTGAGCGAGGAATAGCTTTATTTAGAAACCGGACGTCGCTGTTTAGATCTTTGTTTTTTGTAATTGTTTAGATCTTTAGTTTTTGGCTTTTTTGGAAAGAAATTGCCGATTGGCATTGAATTTCTCAACACACGAGTCATTTTAGCGGCTCTTGATTGAAAATCGGCGCCCTTCCATCTAATGAAGCCAAATACCAAAAGCCAAAGTCGAACTAAACAGTTATTGTTTTTTGGTCTTTAGTTTTCGGTTTTATCCGTTAATGCCTCAGTAAAGAGTTACAAAAAGAATTATTGCAGGCGAACACAAGCGCGCATTAATACCGTTTTCAGTTAGAAACCGTGCATTAGCCTCAAGAAATTTTGCGCCGGGAAGCCCAACAGACTTCAGTTTGTTGAATCCTTGAACAATCAACAAAGTGCGTTCCGCGTTTGTTGGACTTTTGATTGCATAGTCTCTGACTGAAATAGCGTATAACTTCGGGGTTATGCGCGCTTGTTTGTCATCCGTAACAAGTGAAAAGTGAGAGGTGATAAGTGAAAAGTCGGTTTTACCCTATCGCTTGTCACTTTTCACCGACCACTTATTCCGAATCTAACCGCTTCTATTTTTTTATTTAATTTTCCGACGATTGATTTTCGCCGGGCAATTATTATTTAAGATTTCAGATCTGAAATTTCAAATGTTTGACATCTTTCGCAGATGGTCAGGACTTTGATTCTTTTGTTTTATTAAAGTTAGATCCGATAATTTTCAATGCAAGAACCTGAAACATCAGCGGGTTAGGTGAGAAATTCAACCCCAATCGGCAATTTCTTAACAAACCCAAAAACCTACGCAATTACGGTTTATTCGTGTGATTCGTGCGTTTCGCGGAAACAACATCCATAAAATAATTCTGCCCGCCTACCTAGTCGGAAACAAATGTCAAATTACGTTCAAGTTCAGCAAATTCAACCAATTGACTTGGGAACGAGAAATGGTAGCTTTTGGAATTGACGGCGACAAAATACAAAGTCAGAATCGGTAAATTATTGAATCTAAAATATCCGAAATCGTTAGTCAGACGCGTTTGTGTGTCAAGCGTTGTCAGGTTTATGACACGCACACAGGCGCGTCTGATACCATTGCCGTTAGCGGAAACCACTCTTCCGGTGATGGTTCCTGAAATATCAAGCTGTGCCTGAACGTTCACCGCGACGGCGAAAGACAGGAAAACCGCAGCCAATATGAAACTTCTAAATTTCATACGAAACTCCCTTGCGTTTAATTTAATGTTGACTCTATAAAGCAGAAACTACCCTAGATTTCCAAAAAACACAAGTTTTAATTTTGAACCGGCAATCGCGAATTACAATTATCGGGCTGTTTGTGCTAAACTTTCCAAAAAAGGAGATAAATAAAATGCCGGATGTTGAAGTTCCGTGTGTTCAGTGCAAGGAAGTTTTTATTTTCACTGAAAAAGAACAGGAAATTTTTTATCAGCGCAATATGATGCCGCCGCAGCGATGCTTGAAGTGCCGCTCAAAAAAAAATGCGATTGGCGGAAATACGCCGACCAAATTTGAAATTGTTTGCGATCATTGCGGTAAACACGACCAGGTGCCGTTTCAGCCAAAAGTCGGGCGTTCCGTACTGTGCCGCGAATGTTTTCAGGCGAGTAAATCGCGGGCGCGTGTCGCTTAAAGAGCCGAGAGTGGAGAGTGGAGAGTTAAAGGATTATCTCTCCACTCTCCACTCGCTACTCTCCACTAAAAAATGAATTTTGAAACCATCAAATATGAATTAAACGAAAATGTGGCGATCATTACCTTTAATCGCCCTGAGGCCTTAAATGCTCTGTCGCTGCAATTGACAAAAGATCTGTTTGCGGCGATTCAAAAAGCGATCGGGGAAAAAGCCCGGGCGGTTGTGTTAACCGGCGAAGGCCGCGCTTTTTGTTCGGGCGGCGATTTGCGCGAGATGCAGATGATGTGGCAAAAAGAAGGCCGGATCGAAGCGTTTATGGAAGAACCGCTAAAGGCGCTGCATGATGTGATCTTGCTGATCCGTGAAACGCCGATGCCTTTTCTGGCGGCGGTACAAGGCGTTTGCGCGGGCGCGGGAACAAATTTTGCGCTGGCTTGCGATCTGGTTTTCGCGGCGGAGAACGCGAGTTTTAACGAAGCCTTTGTTCGCATCGGACTTTCGCCTGATTGCGGCGGTTCGTTTTTTCTGCCGCGCGCGGTCGGTGAAAAGCTCGCGGCGGAAATTTTTATGACGGGTGAAACTATTTCAGCGACGCGCGCGTTTGCAATAGGTATGATAAATCGCGTCGTCGCGGCGGATAATTTAGCGGAAGAATCTCTGAAAATGGCACGCAAACTCGCGCTCGCCCCGACCGCTTCGATCGGTCGGATCAAACAAATGCTCAATGCGACGTTTTCAAACGATCTTTCCGAACAGCTTGAACTTGAACATCAATTGCAGATCGAATCGGGCAAAGGCAATGATTTCAAAGAAGGCGTCCAGGCATTTTTTGAAAAACGCGCACCGAATTTTACGGGAACTTGAAAATTTGAATTTTTGAAAAGGAAAAGCCGTCAGGTTGCAAGCCTGGCGGCTTTTTCGATTTTTGATCTAGGATTTCGGGTTTGGTGGCTATCAATAACCAATCCGCAATCCGAAATCCGCAATCCCAAATCGTATGAATTTAACATATTCACAATTATTAAAGGGCAACCGCAATTTCCGGAATCTGTTGTGGGGACAGTTCGTTTCCGAGATGGGAAATTGGTTCAACTTTATCGCCGGATTAGGACTGGTGAGGGTTGTTTCGGACGCTTCGCCGATGGCTGCGGGACTTTTATTTGTTTCGCGTCTGCTTCCTTTCGCACTTTTTTCGCCGATCGCGGGAACTTTGGTTGACCGGTTTTCGCGGCGGCAAGTAATGCTTTGGTCGGATTTGATTCGCGTGATGGTCGCGCTCGCTTTTTTGTTTGTGACAAG
>JANLTD010000924.1:0-3229 GCA_031362765.1 Acidobacteriota bacterium
TTTCGATTGCGTTTTGGACAATTTGAACAACCTTTTCTATATTTTCAGCATTTCCGACGGATGAACCGCCAAATTTTAGAACTTTCATTTTTTTATTTTGCCCACGAAATAGACGAAAAATACAAAACAAATTTATTGCTACGTTTTATTTTCGTGTTTTTGTATATTTCGCTGCTTACTATTTTAAATCTTTTTCAATAAAATCTCTTTCAGATCTTTGTAATTTACTTCAATTTCGACGCTGTGTTTCGGTCGCGAAAACAGTTCTTTGACTGATTCCGGCATTACGCCGAAAGTTCCGACAATTTTTTCGACCGAATCGAATTTAACCGGATGTGCCGTTTCGAGAAAATATCCTTTTTTCTCAGGATGCTTTTCGAGATAGTTTTCTAATGCAAAAAAGCCGACCGCGCCGTGCGGATCTAAAATGTAATTGTATTTTTCGTAAACCTCCCGCATAGTTTCCGCCGTGATTTCGTCCGAAACGCTGACTGACTCCATTTTAACTTTCAGGTTTAAGTAATTTTGCCCGAAAATTTCCAGAACCCGCACGAAATTTGATGGATTTGCAACATCCATCGCATTTGAGATTGTTGCGACAGATTGTTTGATTTGCAATTCGCCGCTTTCTAAATAAATCGGTATAACATCATTTGCGTTGCAAGCCGCGATAAATTTTTCACACGGCAGACCCGAAATATGCGCCAAAATGCCCGCACAGATATTGCCAAAATTCCCGCTCGGAACCGAGATTACCGGACTCTCGACTCTCGACTCTCGACTCTCGACTTTTTTTTTCCATTGTTGATGGGCGTAAAAATAATAAAACTGCTGCGGAAGCCACCGCGCCACATTGATCGAATTTGCCGAGGTCAAAAAAACCTGTTTCTTCAAATCTTCGTCAGCCAAAGCGGTTTTTGCCAGCATTTGACAATCGTCGAAATTTCCGGCAACTTCCAAAGCCGAGATATTGCGTCCAAGCGTCGTCAATTGCAGTTCCTGAACCTTTGAGACTTTTCCTTTCGGATAGAGAATGACGACTTCAACGCCTTCAACATCAAGAAATCCATTAGCAACCGCGCCGCCGGTATCGCCCGAAGTTGCGACAATAACGATCGTTCTTTCGCTTTTCTTACGTGCAAAATGCTGCAAACAGCGACTCATAAAACGTGCGCCAACATCTTTGAATGCAAGCGTTGCGCCATGGAAAAGCTCGAGTGTAGAAATGTTATCGGTAATTTTAACAAGCGGAAAATCAAAATTGACGGTTTCGGCGCAGATTTGAAAAAGCGTTTCGTCCGCAAGGTCTTCGCCAACGTATGGTTTGATGACTTCAAATGCTATTTGCGACTTTGATTTTCCCGAAAAGTGCTGCCAAAATCCGGCTGACAGTTTCGGGATCTGTTCTGGAAAATATAATCCTTTGTCGTCGGGTTGGCCGTTCAAAGTCGCTTCGCGGAACGATACGTGAGCCGATTTTCGGTTTGTGCTAAAGTATTTCATTCAAATTTGAAATTAATTTTGATTTCTTTTTTGAGCAACAGACTCAAACGATTTATCATAATAGAATTTTCTTTTAAGCCAAAGTTGAATAATCAGGATTTATGAAAGAAATTACCGTTCTCGCGCCTGCTACCGTCGCGAATGTCGTCTGCGGATTTGATTGCCTCGGTTTCGCTCTTGATGAGCCTTGCGACGAAATGACCGTTCGTTTAATTGATGAAAAATCCGTTAAGATCAAGCATCACGACGAGTTTAATTTACCGACCGAACCGGAAAATAATATTGCCGGGGTCGCGCTTTTGGCAATATTGGAAGAAATCGAAGATAACATTGGCTTTGAAGTTGAGATCACCAAAAAGATCAAACCCGGAAGCGGAATCGGTTCATCATCAGCAAGCGCGGTCGGCGCGGTTGTGGCTGCCAATAAACTACTTGAAGATAGATTTCCGCTTCTCGAACTAGCCGAATTCGCGATGAAAGGCGAATTTCTCGCCTCACAGGGCCGCCACGCCGACAACGTCGCGCCGTGTCTTTTCGGCGGTTTTACCTTGGTGCGTTCGGTCACGCCGATTGATATTATCCGGCTTGATTTTCCGCCGCTGTTCGTGACGGTTATTCACCCGCAAATCGAAATCAAAACGAGCGAAGCGCGAAAGATATTACCGACGGAGATCTCACTGAAAAGCGCAATTCAGGCTTGGTCGAATGTCGGCGCACTGGTCGCAGCCCTTTCGAAAGGCGACTATGAATTGATTTCGCGCGCTTTGGAAGATTTTATTATCGAACCTGTACGAAAACGTTTGATTCCGCATTTTGACGCGCTAAAAAGCGAAAGTCTCAAATCAGGCGCACTCGGCGGCGGAATTTCGGGCTCGGGTCCGAGCGTTTTCATGCTTTCAGAAACTTTAGAAACCGCGCAAAAGATTGAAAAAACAATGAATGAAATTTACGCCTCAACCAAAATTGAGTTTAATATATATGTGACCAAAATTAATTCAGAAGGCGTAAAAGTGTTGAAATAATTATGGAAAAGTTAGTTTTTCTTTTTGATGTTGACAACACTTTGCTCGATAACGACCGTGTCACACGAGATTTGCACGCTTTTCTTGAAAAAGAAGTCGGCATCGAACGGTGCGATCATTACTGGCGCATTTTTGAAAAGCTAAGAAACGAACTCGGTTACGCGGATTATCTCGGCGCGTTGCAGCGTTACCGTGTCGAAAATCCATACGATTCGCATCTGCTTGCCGTTTCGACATATCTGGTCAATTATCATTTTGCTAACCGGCTGTTTCCGAATTCGCTCGATGTTTTGGATCATTGCAAACAATTCGGCAAAGTCGTTATTTTAACGGACGGCGATGTTGTTTTTCAGCCGCGCAAGATCGAGCGTTCAGGATTATTGGAAGCGGTCGAATCGAATATTTTGATCTATATTCACAAAGAACACGAACT
Source organism: Acidobacteriota bacterium (assembly GCA_031362765.1). Taxonomy (GTDB): domain Bacteria; phylum Acidobacteriota; class Blastocatellia; order Pyrinomonadales; family Pyrinomonadaceae; genus JAFDVJ01. The sequence goes on from JANLTD010000924.1 coordinate 2,959, forward strand.
CCATGATGTGACGCGCCGTTATCCGGCGGAGCATTACGTTTTGGTTGACGACAAACTGCGCATTTTGACCGCGATCAAAGAAATCTGGGGCAAAAACGTGACAACCGTTTTTCCGCGTCAGGGACATTACGCGACAGACGAAAAAGAAATCTCGAAATATCCGGCGGCTGATATTACAATTGAAAGGATCGGTGAATTGCTCAATTTTAACGCAGAACAATTGATTCAAATACAGAATTGAATTTATGTCCACCGAAATAACAAAAGATTA
>JANLTD010000942.1:0-6107 GCA_031362765.1 Acidobacteriota bacterium
GCTCGGATTACCGGCGAGCGGCGGTTCAATCGCAGTCACTGCGGGAATTAAACTGCCCGAACCGGCAACGCCTGTGCCAGTCAAAACCGGAACACGATTCGACTGGGAAAAAAGTTGCGGACGATCAAACGGCGGCAGTTCGTTAGTTACCCGCAGATCCGTCAACGGACGTTTGAGAAATGCCGCAATGTCGGCTTGTTGACCTTGGTTCAAACCGCGTGGACTCACATTCGGATCTTTGTTCGGCGCGTTAAAGTCGCCGCCGCGATTGTAAAATGCAACGACCTGTTCGAGTGTCGTAAAACGTCCGTTGTGCATAAACGTTCCGCGCAGCTCGCCGTTTCTGAGACTCGGCACGCGAAATCTGCCTAAATCGCCGTTGTTTCCGGTGACTTGAAAACGTCCGGTGTCGTCATTTTGCGGACGAACGCCGATGTATCGAAAACTGTTGTCCGAGGTCAAAGCTCCGGCGTGACAAACCGCACAATTGTTCTGCACGAATAAATTTCGTCCGTTTTGTTCCTGCTGCGTCAGCGGCGTAATTCCGGCGTTCGCCAGATCGATCGGTGCCTGATCCGAGTAAAGCGTTCGCTCGTAGGTCGCAATCGCCAGCGCGATGCGCGCCGGTGTAACGTCGGGTGTCCCGAAAACTTCCTGAAAGATATCATTGTAACTGCGTCCGTTGATCCACGTCATCAGCGGCGTTGGCACATTCGAAGCCAATGCAAGCGGTTTCGATGCGGCCATCCGGCTCGCCACCTGGGTCCAATCTCTGCCGATGTGTCCCATCTCCGCCGAACTGAGCGGCGGACCCAAAACCTGACTTTCCAACGCGCCGCCCGCATTCAAAATGATCGCGTTGGTCAAAGGATCGCGGAAAGTTCCGGTTGCCCGACCGTCCCAAAACATTGTCGGCGAAAAACCGGCATTTATAAAAGACATCGAACTGCGTCCCGTAACCTGTTCCTTCAAACCGTAAATGGGTGAAAAAACGTAGCTGCCGTCGGGGTTCGTCATCGGCACGCCGCGAGAAGCAACGATGTCGTCGGCATTTCCGAAAATTTGATCAAGTCCCGGATTGGTTGAAATCAAGGGCGTATTTAGCGCCCGCAGATCATCGCCACCGCCGCCCGCCTTATGACAGGTTCCGCACGAAACCGTTTTTGTCGAAGACATCTGTTCGTCCCAAAACAACGCTTTTCCGAGATAAACCTTTGACGCGGTGATCGGGTTTGCGGGCGGAGTCGGCGGTGCTTCGAGCGGCGGAACCGGACCTTGCTGCGTCGCGATAGCGCGCAGACCTTGATCGCTCGTGCTTAAGTTACTTGTCAGCGTGCTGTTTTCGGCGCGAACCCAATAGAAAAATGTTTGTCCGGCGGTTGCCGTCGTGTCGAGAAAAGTGTTCGCGGCAGTTGTTCCGATGTCGGTTGCTGCTGCCGGATCGTTGGTCGTGCCGCGAAAGATTCGATAGATGGTCGCGCTGCGGATCGCGTCCCATTCGACACGGATCTTATTGTTATATTTGCTGTCCGAAGCCGTCACTCCGGTCGGCGCAGACAAACCTGTCTGACCGCTGACGACCGGCGACGATGAAAATTTGAACGCGACAAAAATCAGCGCGAAAACGAAAACGACGAGTAATTTTATTCTTTGCATAGCTTTCTACCAGTTTTGTTAATTAAAAGAGATGATTAAAAATATTTCTCAAGTTATTCCGACATCTGAAAAGCCTTGTTTTGACGTTGCTTTCCGACCAGCCGACGATATTTGCAACCTCGGCGACGGAAAATTCTTCGCCGTGAAGCAGCGTCAAAGCCAAACGCTCTTTTGCGTCGAGATGTGCCAAAACCTTTTCGGCCAGATCTTTCGTGACCAACGATCTTTCGGCATTTGGCGCACTTTCGGCGGCAATTTGCTCAAAACACCTGCGTTCTTCGTCGGTAAATTCACTGAACAGATTTTCCGAACGCCGCGTGCGCCGCCTCAATTCGTCATAACAGGCATTGATTGTAAGGCGTGATGCCCAAGCCGAAAATGATCTTTCGTGTTCGCCGCGAAAGTCCTTGAGCGAAAAATAGATCTTCGTAAACGCCTGTTGGACAATATCTTCAATCTCCTGGCGCTGCCGGAAAAAGCGGCTGACGAGATGCACGACAAGTTTTCGATAGCGTTCAAAAATACACGCAAAAGCCGCTTCGTCGCCCGCCAAAACGAGCTGCACAAGTTCCGCGTCAGTAATCTCTGACGGCTCGCTTAGTTTGGTGGCGGACAGATTCACGTTTCGGACTGGATTGATTTTTATTGTTTCATCAATCATTACGGCTCAACTTAGTGTTTTGAGTCCCGCCTTTAGGCGGCTTCTCATTTTTATTAAAGTATTACTGCGATTTGACAGACAAGCCGCCTAAAGGCGGGCCTCAAAACTATTAATCGTTTCTTTTGCCGTCGCGTCGCGGCATATATTCAATCTTGAAATCGCCCGGCACGGTGAACAAATCGGCAGAAGGCGCACCTTTTTTGATATTGACGAGCCGGAAAATATGTTCGCCCGAAAGCGGGTCAATGTGGCGCGACATCACGACTACTTGCAAATCAGGCGAAAACCATTTTTCCGTGACAACCTGGATCGGCTTGTCGTTGCCGATCTGTCCGGCGGGAATTTCAAATGTCGTGCGCGAGCCTTCAACCGAAACGCCTTCGAGCATTTTCGTTCCCAAAGATTCGGTCTTGCCGTCTTTCGGCTCGGTGTCCGGCATCATCGGACGATTCTCGGGCAATTGATCTTTGCGTGCGACCTTGCGGTTGAGGTCAAGAAAATAATGCGTCTTGCCGACAAAATCGTTGATAAAAACCAATGTTTGCGGGCTGCCGTTGTCGCCGACCACATTGAAACCGCCGATCGCTTCGAGCGGCTGTTCGCGCCGTGTTCGGCCTTCCTGGTCGCGGTAGATCGCGCCCTTGTTTTGTTTTGTAATGGTTGAACCGTCGTATAAACGGCGCGTGTTTTCGATCACGATTTCCGCCGAAAACGGCGCACCCTTTACTAATTTATCGCCGAAACGCATTTCTGCGCCGATAAATTTGGCGGTTGGCGAATCGAGCGGCTGAAAATCTTCGGGCTTTCGTTCGCGCTGAACTCGTTCATCAACGTCCTTAAAGCTATTTCGCGCCTCTTCGCGGCTGACTGCGCCATCACCGTTTTTGTCCATCAATTTGAATTGCTGATTGACGTTTTCATCAAACTGCGCGCGTGTAACATTGCCCCGTTCTTTGATACTTTCCATCACAAAAAACGGAATTGGCGGTTGCTCTCCACGCATCATCGGCATTGGACGGTTGCCCGGCATTGGACGGTTGTCGCCCTGCATCGGCGGAAATTGTTCGCGTCTTTGTCCGTTTGGCGGCAGGGGTTGGCGTGGTCGTTCGGCTTCGTCAATCACGCCGTCATTGTTTCGGTCAATTTTTTTGAAGATCTCGTCGGACGCGGTTTTGTATTCTTCGGCTTCGATACTGTCGTTTTTGTTTGTGTCAACATCGCGAAACCATTCCATACCCGCTTTTGGCGGACGCTGGGGCTTTTGCGCAAGCGTCGAATATGCAAAAGTCAAAACGGTTGCCAAACTTAAGATAAATGCGGCTATATAAAATTTCTTGTCCATTATGATTTTCCTCTCAAAGCGTCTAGCGAATAAAGCGAATTGCCCGCGCCAGACCGTCATCGCCGATAACTACTTCGGCATTTACAAGGTCAGATCCTTTTTCAACATTTGTTGCGACACCAAGCGAAACCATCATCGAACTCGGAACTTTGACACGGACGATCTGTCCGCTGTCGGTGTTCGCGGCATATGACAAAGCGATAAAATCGGTTTTGGTTTCTTCGACCGCTTTTTCTAAATCTGTCTTTTTAGACGATTTGTTCAGCGCTTTGGTCGAAAATCTGGCGATTTGATTTCCGGCGGCAAATTTGGATTTCGGTTCGATATTTTTGACCGAAACTTTTTCAGGAACAGGATTTAATTTTTTCGAGATCGCAGGTTTGTTTGAATTGCCGTTGGACGGAGCAAGCGCCAAATCTTCGGGCGTATTAGCTTTTTCTTCCGGCTTGTTTTGGACAGGGTTTTCTTTGGCGACCGGTTGATTCGTATTATCTTTGGAATTCAGAAACACGGCCGTCAAACCGAAACAAATAACGATTGCCAACGCACCGAAAACCGGAACCTGCCAACGAAATGCGGCAAACCAATTTTTTTCCCGGCGCGTTTTTTCGGCTTCGATCCGATGCCGCACGTCCCACCAAAGTTTTGGCGAACCGGCGATCTCGTCGAGCGTTTCTTCGTCCAAAGCAAAATCCTTCAAAAGATTTTTGGCAATCCGGTCAAGCTGTTCGTCGGAAAATTTTCTGTCCATAATTTTTTTCTCGGAAAATCAATCTCTGTTTCAAAGGACGCACGGGAATTTGTTTCGGTTACATTATTTTGCAAAATTATTTTTTTGCTCATGATTATTGCGCAAAATTGATTCAAATTTTTAAGAAACTGTTTGAAAATTAAGAAATGGGACGCGGATTTACGGGGTTTTGACCATTACTGAGCGGTCTAAAAATTGCGCAGGTTTCGAAAACCAAGAAAATCTGCCTACGAAAGACACGAAAAAAACGAAAAAAAAGCAATTTTGCCAAAACTTTTTTCTTGATTTCGTAACTTTCGTGTCTTTCGCAGGCAAAATTCTCTTAAAATTTAGTAATTTTCAAGTAAGCAATAACTGTGCCGCTCAGCAATGGGTTTTGACGGATTTACGCGGATTTTTTATTGTTTTATCCGCCAATTTTCCAATTAATCCGCGTTCATCCGCGTCCTATTTTTCCGATAAAATTTTTTTGGCTTTTTAAAACCTTTTTCGCAAGCGAATTTCAAAACTGAAGTTGTCTTTATTGCGCGTGACGTTGCTGAGGGAACGTTGTTCGTATTGCGCGACGAACGACAGGCGGTTTGAGACGCGGTATTCGAGCGCGAGCACCTGATTTTGGTCTTCCGAAAGATTTGTCGAATAGGTTATCAGCAGATTGCGGTTGATTTGGCGTCCGACGGTGAGGCGCGCCGTCGGGTTTAGACGTTGACCGGAAATGATCGGATCGAGTTGAAATTTGTTAAGCCCGAAGAGTTTGTCGGTCGCTTTGGAAAGCGGTTTGTTGATGATCTGGTCGGTCAAAATTTCCGCCGCCGTATTGATGCCTGATTGTGCGAGCGTCGGAATTCCGGAATCGGTATTCGACAAGCTGCCGGTCGTGATCAGTGAAATGACATCGTTTGAAGGTAGCGCCGGATTTGAACGAACAGTCGCGCTTAAATTTTCAGTATCGGTCAATTTTCCGTTGAGATTGACAAAAACCTGATAGCCGTTGATCTCCGATTCCGCCTGTAGATTGACAATCGGTTCGATGCCGCCCGTATTCGGCGGAAACACAAGCTCGCCGCGCTGAACTTCGTAACGATCGTTGCGATAGAAAAGCGTTCCGCTGTTGGCGGTAATTCTGCCGGCGACCTGGGGAAAATCGAGGTCGCCCGTCACGCGCAGTGAAAGCGAAGCGGTCAGATCCGCAAGATTGTTTCGGACGACAAGCGCATTGCGGCCTTCGACGATCAGATCGAGTTTGACATCGCCGAATGACGAAGAACTGTCGCTTTGCGAGATCGAACCTTCGCGCCGTCCGCCGATCACGTCCGCCAGATCAATGTTTCGGGAATAAAGACTCCGTTTCGCGTCAAGTCTTCCGGCAATAAAAGTGCTGAGTTGTCCGCCGATTCGTCGGCCGTTGATCTCAACCTCGGCATCGCCCGTCGTCAGAAAGTTTTTCGGCAAAGGCACGGTTACGTTATCGCCGCGCAACGAGAGCCGAAATGCCGACAGTTTCAAGTCGTCGCCAAGAAATGCGCCGCCCGATGCCGTAAATTTTCCGCCGCCCAAAAATCCGGTCAATTCATCTATCTGCGCCTGATTTGACGTGAAGATCACGCGTCCTTTGAGCCGTTCAAAAGTGATCCGTTCCGAACCGATAAATGCCGAAGCCGAGGCGCCCTGCATTTCCGCCGTGCCATTGAGCCGCG
>JANLTD010000945.1:0-5518 GCA_031362765.1 Acidobacteriota bacterium
TTGGCGCCGGTCTTTTTAATCTCGGCGAAGCGCAGTTTGCAAGCGGCGACAAAAAGGGGGCCGAAGCAACGATGAAAAAGCTTAAAAAACTGGATCCGGCACTTGCAAATAATCTTGAAGGCGTTCTCAAGGGAAAAATTAAAAGTAAGATCAAAGAAAAGACAATAGACAAAATTCCGAGACCTCGATTGCCGTATTAGAGAATTTTGTTTTATGGAAAATCCCCCGAAACATTTAAGAATCGAAGAAAACGTGCCGCTGGCTCCGCTGACAACATTAAAGATCGGCGGCGCGGCGCGTTTTTTTGTTCGTGCCGAAACGGAAGATCAAGTTATTGAGGCATTTAACTTTGCGGAAGTAAATGGCTTTGAACTTTTTATATTGGGCGGCGGCAGTAATATTCTGATTGCTGACGAAGGTTTTGACGGACTTGTTTTGCAAATCGCTTTGAAGGGAATTTCAGTTGCGGGAAATCTTGTCACGGCTGCCGCCGGAGACGATTGGGACGAGTTTTGCGGTTTTTGCGTCGAAAATAATTTGGCGGGAATCGAATGTTTGAGCGGAATTCCGGGGTTTGTCGGCGGAACACCGGTCCAAAATGTCGGCGCATACGGTCAGGAAGTTTCGGAGACGATCGTTTCGGTGCGTGTTTTTGACCGCAAATCGAAAGAGCTTTTAGAACTCACCAACGCTGATTGTAAATTTGGGTATCGGACCAGTATTTTCAACACGACCGACCGGAACCGGTTTATCGTCTTGTCGGTTACATACGATCTGAAACCGGACGGCGAACCGAAAATTGTTTATAAAGATCTGCGAGAGGCTTTCGGCGAACAAAATCCCAGTTTGAGTGAAACCCGCGAAGCCGTCTGCAAAATCCGCGCCGAAAAAGCGATGCTTGTGCGGCAGGGCGGACCAGATTCAAACTCGGCCGGTTCGTTCTTTAAGAACCCAATCGTCGAACAGGGAAAATTTGCCGAAATCGTTGAAACCGCGAAAAAACTTGGAATTGAAAACGTGCCGAGCTTTAAGACGGATGACTCAAAAGTGAAAATTCCCGCCGCGTGGCTGATCGAAAAAAGCGGATTTCAGAAAGGTTATAGAAAGGGCAACGCCGGTCTTTCGACCAAACATACATTAGCACTGACCAATCGCGGCGGCGCGACGGCGAATGAAATACTTGCCCTCAAAGATGAGATCCGGAAAAAGGTTAAAGAACAATTTGACGTCGAATTAATTCCCGAACCTGTTTTTGTCGGGTGTTAATTCGTTTGAATTCCAACGCGCTTCATAATATCTTTCAACCGTGGGTCTGAACGTAAATTATCGAAACGCGGATCAATTCCGAGATACGTTAAACTTGCAGAGCGGGATTGATAAGCCTTTTCGAGCCATTCGAAAGCTTTCTCGTTGTTTTTTGATCCCGCATAAACGCCGGCGATCTCGTAATATGAAGTGTCGCGCAACTTTGATTTTTCGAGCAATTCGTCGAGTGTTTTCTTCGCTTCATCTTTTTGATCTGCGATGGCAAAAGTATAGGCAGTTCCGCCGAGAGCCTCAATCGTATCATCCAGTTGCTGCGATCGTTGAAAAGCCGCAAGTGCTTCTTTTGTTCTTCCGAGATGAACATTGCATTCCGCTATCCAAAGCATAGTTCGAGGACGATTCGGATCCATTTCAAGTGCTTCCTGCAAAACCGTCAGGGCTTTTTCAAATTGACGGGCGGCGACATAAGGCAATGCCGAATCTAAGAGAACATTAAGCGAAAGCGGGTCTAGCTCTTCGGCACGCTTAAATTCACGGATCGCTTCGTCAATGCGGTTTGACTGAGCGAGGAATTTGGCATACCAATGATGAGCCGGCGCGTAATTCGGATTGAGTTCAATCGCACGTTTGAATTCGATTTCCGCGCCTTGCCAATCCCAATCAAAATCCATTTTTATCCGTGCCAGTGAACGATGCGCTTCGCCGTATTGGTCATCAATTTCCAATGCTTTTTTCACTGCCTCGCGAGCTTTCGGAAATCCCTCGGTTGAAGAAATCTGGTTGGTGATAGACTGTACAATAAGAGTATCAGCGAGTCCGACATATGCCGGAGCATAATTCGGGTCAAGTGCGATTGCCTGTTCAAATAGTTGAAGTCCCTTGTTTGTAGTTTCTTTGGTGCGGCGCCCCCAAAAGTATCGGCCTTTCAGATAAAGCTGATAAACCTCTGGATTGTTTGTGTAATGCCGTTCAAAGTTCAGTTCAGCCTGGTCAACAGCGGCCGGTTTTATTTTAACAAGTACATTGCCGGCAATTTCGTCCTGCAATGCGAAAATCTCTTTTGACGGTTTGATGATTTCTTTTGCCCATAGAATCCGCCCGTCGGCGACTTTTACAAGGCGCACATTGACACGCAATAATTCGCCTTCTTTCTGAACGCTTCCGGTCAAAACTGCTTCAACATTTAGTTTGTTTCCGACCTCATCAATATCAATCTGTTTGTTTTTATAGGTGAACGAAGAATTGCGGGCAATCACCGTCAAGTCTTTGATCTTGGAAAGTGACGCGATCAAACTCTCCGTGACCCCGTCCGACAAATAATCATTTCCTTCATCGCCCGTCAGATTTTTAAGCGGCAAGATCGCCAGCGAACGGATCGGCGCGGCAAAAGTTTCAGCGGATTTCGAGCGATAAAAATACCATCCGGCGACAGCCAAAAGCAAGAATATTACGGTTAACGGCAAAGCTATTAAGCGTTTTGAAAAAATGGATCGAGGCGCAGATTGGTGCAACTCAGCGATTTTATCTTGAACCGCCGGCTCGGCTGCATCGTCTTCATCAATCGTTACTTTTACAGCGCGGATCTTCTCGATTTCAAACGTCGCAAAATCTTGCTGAAATCGCTCTTCAACCTCGCCGATAAAACGGTAACCGCCCGCCCAATGCGTTTCGATAAATCGCGGCTGATCAGTGTTTTCGCCAAATGATTTGCGAATCGCGCCGACGCATTTGGTCAGAGTTTCATCATATACATCGGCACCGTCCCAGAAATTTTCGAGCAATTCCTGACGCGAAACCATTCGTTCGCGGTTTTCAATCAGATAAAGCAAAACGCTAAAAGGTTTTTTCGTGAGATGAATTTTCTCGCCGTTTCGGGAGAGACGGCGACTGTCGGGTTCAAGTTCAAACTCGCCTAAAGCGTATTGTTTGTGCATCTGCATTGCCATGAATTTCCTACTGCGTTCCGTGGGAGTGCGTCTCGCGCATCGTTAAAAATCGCTTTGAGTTTCTGCTATTGCTTCGGACTCATCGCTTTTATCTCATCTTTCTTAAAGCTATTTAAACTCGCCTTTGTAGCGTTCATTCTGCGCTTTCATCTCCTCCATAAAACGGATGAATTCAGGCGCTAGTCTGATGCGGTTCAGATAAGCATCGCGCTCGAAAAGGGTATAGCTGGGGAAGCCCTCGGCGGCAGTCTTTCTCAACCATTTAACAGATTCTTCGCTCTTGCCCATCAACGCATAGAGGCAAGCGATGTCGTAAGTCAAGTGATGGTAAGCATAGTTTTGGGGATTTTCTTTAGTCAGAACTAAAGGAATCTCTGCTTTGGCAGGTTGGAAGTCTCCCTTCAAAGCCGCAAGAAAAGCTTTTGAGAATCTTACGCCATCGGGATTTTTAGCTGAAATCTCATCAAGCACCTTGTCCGCCTCATCAAAACGCCCCTTTCCCCTTAAATACCAAATCGGAGTCGGGGCATCAGGCTTAAATTTTTGATAAGTGGCAAACGCCTCGTCATACTTGCGAACGAGTGAGTAATGGGCATAAATCTGGTATTTGACATTTTCACTCGTCGGATCAATATCGAGCGCGCGTTGATATGCGCGGTCACCTAAATCTTCAAGCCCAAGGTGATAGTAAATGCCTCCGAGTTCGACGTGACCGACGTTCGGGTCGAGCTGCTGCGCAAGGAGTAACTCACGAACTGCGGCTTCACTTTGCCAGCCTTCATATGCGCTTACCCGCAGCCAATGACGGGCGACGTGAGTCTCGGCGAGCTGCGGGTCAAGCGCGTCCGCCCGAGTAATCTCTTGCTTTGCGCGCTCCGCCCATACATCCTGTTCCTCGATGAAGATCGCCATCCAGATATAGGCGTTGGCGAGCTGCGCGTGCGCCAGCGCGTAATCGGGGTCGGCTTCAACTGCTTTTTTGAAAAGAGTGATAGTCGCAACCATCTGCGGTTTAGCTTCTTTTCCATATCTACGCTGGTCGAGGCTATGGACACCTCTCACATAATATTCATAGGCGATCGGGTTCGACGTAGAACGCTTATTGAAACGCGCCTGCTGCGCCGGGTCGAGCTGCAACTGCAGGCGAGAAGCCACCTGTTGAGCCACCGTATCCTGAATTGTGAAGATGTCTGCCGTTCGCATATCAAAGGTGTCAGCCCACAAAGAAACTCCGTCGCTCACGCGCAGAAGATTGACGCTCACGCGCAGACGGTCACCGTCGCGCTGGAAGTTTCCGTCAATCACCGCGTCCGTCTCTAATTCGCGCGCGGCGGCAAGCGCGTCCGTTTCTTGGTTGAGATAACGGCGCACCGCGCTGGTCGGGCGGACGGTCAACTTGCCGGTCTGACTGAGTCGCCTGATCACTGCGTCGGCGATGCCTAAGCCGAGATAATTTTCGCCCGCGTCGAGCGATTTTAAAGGCAAAACGGCGATTGATTCGATTGGCGCGCCCGTCATTTTTGATTTCTGCCAAAACCACGTGCTCAAAAAAATTGCGGCGATGATTAAAGCTAACGACGCGAGAATTAAAAGAAGGCTTCGCCGCGCCGATTTTTCAGGCAATAAAACCGGTTTTTTAATCTTTGTTTCCGGTTCGTCCTCTTCTTCGACCGTGATGCGCACGCCGCGAATTCTTTCGATTTCAAAGCCGGATTGTTTTTCCTCGACCTCGCCAACAAAGCGATAGCCTTCCGCCCAATGCGTTTGAATAAAACGCGCTTGCTCTTTGTTATCGTCCAAAGCCTTGCGAATTGCGCCGATGCATTTCGTCAAAGTTTCTTCATAAACCTCGTGTCCGTCCCAGAAATTTTCCAGAAGTTCCTGGCGCGAAACCATTCGTTCGCGGTTTTCAATCAGATAAAGCAGAACGCCGAAAGGTTTTTTCGTCAGATGAATTTTCTCGCCTTTTCGGGACAAACAGCGACTGTCGGGTTCTAGTTCAAACTCGCCTAAAACGTATTGTATGTGCAGTTGCATCGCCATAAATTTCGTACTGCAAAAAATTCATTCGCCGCATTAAATCCTGAAAACGCGGGCCGTCGCGTAAAGGGTCAAAATCCGTCTGCTTGTTCAATTCTTTCAACACAACGGCATTATCCTGAATGGCTTTTCCAGCCATTTGAAAACTTGTTCTCTTCGAGTCCGGTTTTAGGACGGGCACAAAATCATCTATTAACCCTACTGACGAGATCCTGAAACCGCGGATCGGGTCGCAGCCGCTCCAACTGCGGTTCTATCGCTATCCA
>JANLTD010000991.1:0-1996 GCA_031362765.1 Acidobacteriota bacterium
GGCCTGCATCCGCGTGTAGGCAAAATACCGCGAAGCCTCGCCTTGGTCCTTAAATGAAACGCCGTCTTTCGCTTTACCGTTCAAAACCGGCGGTTTGGTCGGTTTCAGATCGGCTTCAAACACACAATCGCTCGCCGTTGCGCGAAGGATGTGCGCACCGTGCGATTCGCGCAAAGACCAATCGCCGAGGCGTAGATGGAAATGCTTTTCGCTTGCCGAAGCCGGTTCGTCAAACCATCCGTTCGCACTTTTGCGATGCGCGTAACGAAATTTTTTCTCGTCAATTTCGGTGATCGCAAAATGCGCGAAATAAAGCGGGTTGCCGAACAACCGCAAGGGCACGAGCGAGAATTTATCCAAATCCGTGCGGCGTTTGAAAAAGACGAGTTCAAACCCGAACCGCTTGCCCGAAGTAGTTTCGCCGTGGCCTGTGTAATACCACCATTCAGTCTGTGCGTGGCGGTGGGCGTAAAGATCGCGGGGAAGATTGACCGCGTCGAGTTCAGTCCCATCGCGCAAGGTTTCAGCCTTGCCGACAAAATTTTGGGCGACCGTTTCAAAAAAATCTGCCGCGGTTTTTTCTATATCTTTGATCGTTTTCTGAAAGTCGAAATTGAAAGTGTTTTGTTCGCTCATTGATTGTTTACCTCTTTAACTAGCTATAACAATTTTAGGCAAGATGAGCAAATGAATGAATTTTGGAAGAGAGGAGAGGTGAGGTGGTTTGTAACTGATTAGGTCTTTGGCTTTTGGTCTTTGGTTTTTGGTTTTATTCGATGGACACCGTTAATTTCCAATCAAAACTACTCAAAATAAGCGTGCGTGATGAGAAATTACTTGCCAATCGGCAATTTCTTCCAAAAAACCAAAGACCAAAGACCTAAACAATTACGGTGGTTTAGCAAAGCGATAGTTCTATCTTCGTTTGGTTTTTGGTAGAGAAGTTTGGATGTCCACGCGCTGAATTTTCAAAACGACACGCATTGAATCGGCTCGTCGGTCGAGAAGTGCGGGCACAAAAGGCGCGTCGGTTGAATTTTTGTTGAAGGCTTGTTCGAGTTCATAGACGGCTTGTTCGTTGTCAAGCGGCGCGACAACTTCCTCGATATTTGCCAGACCGTTGCTGAACACATCGGCAACTACGACAACTTCATTACTATTTCCTTTACTGTTGACAAAGGCATTCGTCATCGCGATCAACGCGCCGTGCGGATTAATGCTCGGCGATTCGCTTGAAACCAAGCCGCGTCCGGCGGCAACGTCCGCTGCCGTTATTTCATCATCGCCAAAAGGCTGCTTTGGGCCAACAAAAACGGTTGATTGTGTGACGCTATCGAATGTCGTAAAATCCGTCGTTTGTTGGATATTTGTTCCCGAAAGCAAGATCCAAAGAAGCGAAAAGCCAAAAACCAACGAAGCGGTCGTGCCGGCCATCAGCGGCATAACGCGCATTTGCAGAAATTCACGAAATCCTGCCGATAAAAAGGATGTTTGTTTTCTTGCGGTCGGCGCTAGTTCCGCCGCCATTGCCATTTTGACCGAGACAAGCAAATCTTTTGGCATCACGAAATCAGAAATTTGAACCAGACTCTGTCGTAATGACCTGAAATCGTCTAATTTTTGACGACACAAAGGACATTGCGCCAGATGTTTGTCAGCAATCCCGCGGTCCTCAGTAGTTAATATATTGTCTATGTAAAGCGACAAATTAAATTGTAAATTTTCGCATTTCATATTTTTTGTTAGGTTTTTGGTTTTTGGTCTTTGAAAATAAAACGAAGACCCAAAACCCAAGACCAAAGCCCATTTTTAAGTGAATGACTGACTGACCCCGGCTGTTTTCCGGATTGGAAAACAACGGTTAGTTCCTTATTTGATTTGATCGGCAATTTTGTTTTTTCGGTAAATTCGGTTGTTGTTGCTGGTTTTTTTCAAATATTACCAAAACTAAAAAATTGTCGTTCATCTCTTACAATGAACCTTCGTTTCCTTTGAC
>JANLTD010000997.1:0-5287 GCA_031362765.1 Acidobacteriota bacterium
CATCAAATCGCTCAAGATTGATGAGACGCACGACCGCCTTTTCGTTTCGGCCCGCGGAATTTACGCTGTCGAAGATTATCTCCAAGCGCGGTATTATATGTTTCGGCAAGTTTATTTTCACCGCACACTGCGTTCCGCGGAAGCCGTTTTGCGTTCGCTGGTACGCCGCGCCCTGCATCTTTTTCAAAACGGAAAGTTTGTCTGGTTTGCCGAGAAAACGGCGTTTGAAAAGATCCTCAAAGCCGAAAAATTGTCGCTCACGGAACATCTCGCATTAGACGATTCCGACATAATGTTTCACATCAAACAATGGCAAAATTCCGATGACGAAATTTTATCGGATTTGGCAAAACGATTTTTGCATCGCCGGCTTTTCAAGGCTTTCGACCTTGATATGCCCGCCGATGAGCGACAGGAATTTCTTGAAAAAACGCGAAAACTTGTTGAAAATGCGGGGTTTGACGCGGATTATTATTTTATCGAAGACAAAGCGGGCGATGTGCCTTATTATTTTTATACGAAAACGCAGACTGAGCCGAAAAATCTGATCTACGTCGAAGAAGGTTTTTCGCGCCCCGCGATTCGTGAAATTTCCGAGATCAGCGCGGCTGTCCGGGGACTGCAAAAAGGTTATCAGATCTACCGCGTTTGTTTTCCGCCGGAATTGAAGGATGAAATTGCGAAACTTTATCATCAATAATTTCACCGCAGAGACGCAGAGACGCAGAGAATTTCAAACGGGATTTATCTTTGCCGCTTTGCGTCTCTGCGGCATAATTCTTTTTTTCGCATCAATTTTGTCGGCTCAAAAACTCGCTATTTTAACTCCCGAAAAAAACGGTCAGAGCGAAAAGTTTTCCGAAAAGCTTGCCGGTCCGCTTTCTGAAAAATTGAAGGTTTTAGATTCGTCATTGAGCGAAACGGCGTTTCTTTCGTCAAATCCTGAAAGACCTTTTAATTTAACGGTCGAAGAAGCAAAAATCATTGGCGCGGCAATCGGCTGCGAGTTTTTTCTGCTCGTCAGGTCAGAAAATCTGCGCCGTTATTCGTTTGAAAAGAAAGAGTATTTTGAATCTTTCGCCGCCGTTTATGCGGTCAGTTCGCGCACCGGCCGGCTTGTTTTTTGGAAATTGAAAACATTCAGCGGTTATAGATCTGCCGAAGCGGAAAGATTGCTTTTTGATTCGATCGCTGATCTCGCCAAAGAAATTTCTGATAAACTCCCAAATATTGCCAAAGAAGAATTCAACGAAAATGTTTCTAAATTAGAAGAAATTCCCGACGAAAATTCGTTTGAAGCCAAAACTTTTCGCAGTCCGCTGCCTTATCGGCGAATCAGTCCGCAATATACCGCGCTTGCCAATCTTTACAATATCGCGGCAACCATTGACATTGAGGTTGATTTTGACGAAACCGGAAAGATTTTGCGGACGAAGATCGTTCGTTGGGCAGGTTTCGGGCTTGATGAATCGGTCACGGAAACCGTTCGCAAAATGAACTGGCGTCCCGCGATGCGGAACGAAAAAACATTGCCGATTCGGGTGCTTTTGCGTTACAATTTCAAGAAACTTGAAAAAGTAGAATAAACACTGGAGCGAGAGGCAGGCGAGCCGCTCGCGTTCCGTAGAAAGTTACAAATAAAATCTGTGGTAAAAGAGCGGGCGCAGAGCAAACCCTTCCAGACCTGAAATTGGTTTTCTCAGCTCTTTTTAACCTTTAATTTGAGAAAAGATGAAAGATTATCTATCAATTTACAGTAAATTTGAGGTCAGGAAGGGTTGCTTTGCGCCCGCATTTGTTGAAATATAAATTCCTAACGTTTTAGTGACGCATTACCGCGCTCCATTCAAAAACCTTTCGTCCTTATGAAAACAATGTTAAGGCACGGAAAAATATTCATCGGCAATTTTGATTTTTACTTTATGATTGTGGAATAAAACCTGCTTTTTAATGAATTAAGAGACGGACGAATTTTTCAAAACTATGCCAATCATTCAATCGCAAACGGTTATTTCACAGAATTCTTCGGTGTCTGCGTTTGATTTTGCGCCGCAAAAACAGTGTTGCGAAGGTCGCTACACAGTACGCTTTGCCAAAACCGATAAGGAAATTGACGCGGCTTTGCGGTTGCGGTTTGAGATTTTCAATCTCGAACTGAACGAAGGTTTGGAAGCATCGTTCATTAACGAACGCGACGAAGATGAATTTGATAAAACCTGTCATCATTTGATCGTGATTGAAAACGAAACCGGGCAAATTATCGGAACTTATCGCGTGCGGACAATGGAAATGGCGCAGAGCGCGTTCGGGTTTTATTCGGCAAGCGAATTTGCGGTCGAAGATCTTCCGTATCAGATCTTAGCCGAAGCGATCGAAACCGGACGTGCTTGCATCGCCCGCGAACATCGGAATTCGCGGGTGTTGTTTCTACTCTGGAAAGGTTTGGCGATGTATATGACCGAAAAACGCAAGCGCTATCTTTTCGGCTGCTGTTCGCTGTCAACGCAAGACTGCGCGGAAGGTATGCGCGCGATGCGCCAGCTTGTCCGCGAAGGCTTTTTGCACGAGTCTTTGCGTGTCGCGCCGCGTGCCGATTACGTTTGCCGGGCTGAAGATTTTCTGAGCGCAGACGCGGCTTACGATATAAAGATCCCGAAACTTTTCAATACATACCTCAGGATCGGCGCGAAGATCTGCGGCGAACCCGTCATTGACCGCCAATTCAAGACGATTGACTTCTTTGTTCTTGTTGATATCAAAAATATTCCCGATAGATATTTTCGGATGTTTTTCGGCTGAACTTTTTCTCACGGCGAATCTTGGGTTAGAATAAGACCAAGATGAGAAACATTCGCGCCGCCATCCGCTTCACGTTATTTTTGATCATGACCTTCGGCATTTACGGAGTTTGGTTTGTCGGCTCATTTCTTATTCCCAATAAACATTTCTGGCGGCAGTTAATTTTTCGTATCTGGGCGCAATTGTTTGTAAAGATTTCGGGAATGAAGATCGAAATTATCGGTGAAGTGCCGAAACCGCCATTTTTTCTGGTATCCAATCACCTCGGTTATGTTGATATTCCCGCGCTTCGGGCAGTTGTGGAAGGCGTCTTTGTCGCTAAATCCGAACTCGATTCCTGGTTTCTGGCGGGTAAGATCATCCGCGATATGGGAATGATCTTTATCGATCGGAAAAACCGCCGCGATATTCCCCGTGCCGGTCGCGACATTATCAAACGGCTCGACGAAGGCGAAGGCGTAATTGTTTTCCCCGAAGGCACGAGCACCAAAGGCGAAGAAGTTTTGCCGTTTAATTCGTCGTTTCTCGAATTTGCCGCACGAACGGATCTGCCCGTTTCCTATTGTTCGATCTCGTACAAAACGCCGTTTGGCGAAATGCCCGCCAGCGAAGCCGTTTGCTGGTGGGACGATACTGTTTTTATCAATCACATCTTTCGTCTTTTCAGCGTCAAGGAATTTACCGCGATCATCAATTTCGGCGAGACGCCGATTGCCAATCCGAATCGTAAAGCGTTGGCCAATGAACTTCACGCAAAAATCATAGAAAAATTTATTCCGATTCTGTGAAAATTTTTAATTGATTAGGCCTTTGACTGGAGCGCATCTATAAAGACGGGTTCGGTGTCAAGTCGAAAACAGACACATTTCTAGTATCTCGCCGGTTTGGCAAGTATTTTTTAGCACTTGGTTCTTTGAAAATTAGTTCTTCGTTCATTTTCGTTGTTTTTCTTTCTTTTTTCTTAACTCTTCTGAGCGTTGGTTAAGATTCTCGAGTAGAACGTTTTCGTAGTTCACTCCAACATCTATTCGGATATGTTCGGGAAAGTCTGCTGTTGAGGCTTTCCTTTCCCTTATGTTTTGTTCGCGCTTCTTTGATTTCGCAAAGAAGGTTGGATTAGCTCCATCAAGCAACGGTCATTGCAGACCCCGCGCTCCCCCGAGCATTTCCAACTGTGCGACCACGCTCGTCAAACTCCTGGGCTGAGATCGAATCTCGCAGCATAATCACGAGTTTGACTAAAAGTTTTCGGGCAATCGCCGTTTTGGCGATCGCTTTGTGCTTCTTCTTAGCTAATTGCAGGTATTTGGCTTTCAATTTCACGTCATAACGACTCGCTGTTTGGGCGGCCTGGCCGAGCAGGAATCGTAATATCGGTGACCCGGATTTGCTGATTGAACCGAATTTTGTCTTACTTCCCGATGATTGATCGACGGGATCGAGTCCGACAAACGCGACCACTTGTTTGGTCGGTCGGTTAAAACGCGAAATATCGCCGACTGTGTGAACCAAACAAAGTGCCGTCAAATAGCCGACCCCCGATTGCGTTTGCAAGAGTCTGACTTTCTCGTCCGAGTTTGCTTTTTCTTCGAGCCACAAATCAAGTTCGCCTATTTTGCCGTTGAAATGCTCCCACATCTCAAAAAGAAGTTCGCGTTGAAACGCAAAATTCGCGCCCGAATCAACCTGTTTGAGAGCCGTTTGAAACAATCGCGAGCTGATCTTGCCTTTCGGCAGACCCGCGCTATGCGCGAGTGCTTGCAAACGATTCGCACTTTGGGTTCGTTGTCTGACCAAATTATGGCGCAGCCGAATGACCTCCAGAATGTCAATACTGGCTTGCGGTCGAGACCAAAGTTCGGGAAACTCGCCGCGGATCAGTAAATCAAAAATATGGCGGGCATCGCGGTCATCATTTTTATGACGGGAAAGTGCCCGTTTACGAATGACCTCCGGATTGCCGACAATTAGCTGATGCTGGTTGTCAAAGAGCAATTGCTTAAACCAAGTACCTTTGCTAGTCGCTTCGATACCGACAATTGAAGCGGGCATCGTTTGATAAAACTCGGTTAGCTCGGCAGTACTATGAAAAAGTGTGCGAGTTTTGATCTCGCCCGTTTGTTGGTCACACCAACAAGCTGTTTGCTGATGTGGATGAAAATCAACTCCAATGTATAATCTCATTGCGGTTTCTCCTTATTTTCAACAAACGAAGAACTATTTCAAAGCTAATTCTAGTTTATGACAGTTTGGAGAAACCGTCTTTATAACATCAAGCGTCTCGCTTGCCCGTGCGTTCGAGGCTTCGCGAGAACAGGCGCGAAAACGCTCGATTGACATTCAACTTGATTTCTATGTGAGCGTTTCCCGTTCTTGCTTGGCGCGAACGGGGCAAGCGAGACGCTTGCGCTCCAGTCCTAATCAGCTACGAAAATTTTATAAAGTAATGTCTCAGTAGAAAGTTAGTTTCAAAGTAAACTAAGGCTTA
>JANLTD010001005.1:0-3291 GCA_031362765.1 Acidobacteriota bacterium
GCAAAACGATCACCGCGCTCAATCTTTCGTGGCTTCTCGCACAGACCGACGGCGTGAAATGTCTGATCATTGACAGCGATCTGCGAATGCCGAGCCTGACGGATTATCTCGGTATTGAAACGGATAAGGGGTTGTCGGATATTTTGGCGGGAAAGACGCAATTGGCGGATGCGATCATCAAATTAGAACCGGCCGGACTTTATATTTTGCCGGGCGGCGAGGCGCGAACCGACGTTGCCGAGCTTATTTCAGGACCGAAATTTAAGGAAATTCTGCGACAGTCCCGCGAGATGTTCGATTATGTGATAATTGACGCGCCGCCGCTCGGAATTTTTACCGACGCGAATATTTTGATAAATCACGCCGACGGCGCAATGCTCGTCGTGCGTGCCGGACGAACGAAATACAGCGCGGTTGACCGGATTCTCGAATCGCTGCCGCGCGACCGGATGATGGGCGTCGTGCTCAATCAATCGGAAGATGTTCTGGACGAAAGCCATTACAACTACGGATATTATAAAAAGTAGGCAGTCGGCAGTGGCAGTTGGCAGTCAGTTTGTTATCGCTCACGGATTTTTACTGCGAACTGCCACTGCCAACCGCCAACTGATTTCAAGCGATGAATGCGAACAAATTCAGCCTCCGAACGATTGGATTACTGCTTGCCGATGCCGCGATAATTTACGGCGGCATCGTTCTCGCTATGTATCTGCGTTTGGGGCTTGAAGGTTCGGCGTATCAGTTAAACGAAAATAACGGCTGGCTCAAAATCACTCTGGCGACGGTTGTTTGCGCGCTGATTCTCTATATTTACGACCTTTACGATTTTACGGTGATGGGCAATCGGCGCGAGCTGATGCTGCGGCTCGTGCAGGCGCTCGGGATCGCGTGGGCATTGCTTGCTCTGCTGTTTTATTTTGCGCCGCTGCTCTTGATCGGACGGGGCGTTTCGGTCATTTCCGTGCCGCTTGTCCTGGTCTTGCTTTTAGCGTGGCGGACGCTGATCCATTTTTTGACCGGACACCCCGAAATCGGCGAAAAAATTCTGGTTGTCGGCACCGGGCAGGCAGCGCGCGAAACTGCCGAAGCGATTTTTGAACGACGCGATGCCGGTTATCGAATCGTCGGTTTCGTCACCGAAAACGGCATCAAACCGAATACTAAAATCGCGGGTATCGGTGTTTTGGGAACAACTGATGAACTTGAAGGTATTGTCCGCAGCGAGAAGATCGACCGCATTGTGATCGCGGTTCGCGAGCGGCGCGGAACTTTTCCGACCGAAACACTTTTGAAAATGAGTTTGACGGGCGATGTCAATATCGAAGAATGTATGTCGTTTTTTGAACGCGTCACGGGGCAGGTTATTATTGATATGCTGCGGCCGTCGTGGCTGATTTTTTCCGGCCGTCGAAAAGATACGCGTCTGAGAACCGTTTTTCGTGAAATTGCTCATCGCGGATTGGCATTGATCGGTTTGATATTGTCATTGCCGATCGCGTTTTTGACAGCGATTCTGATCAAGATCGAATTGAAAGGTGCAGTTTTTTACAAACAGGAAAGAGTTGGTAAAAATGGTCGGATCTTTAAGGTTATAAAGTTCCGCTCAATGCGCTCCGATGCTGAAAAAGAGGGCGTTCCGATCTGGGCAACGGCCGATGACGACCGGACAACCCGGATCGGAAAGATCATCCGCAAGATCCGCATTGATGAAATTCCGCAATTTTGGAACATTATCAAAGGCGAGATGAGTTTTGTCGGGCCGCGCCCCGAACGACCGCATTTTGTCGCGCAGCTTGCGGAAGAAATTCCGTTTTACGAACATCGGCATCTGGTCGCGCCGGGACTCACGGGTTGGGCGCAGATCAAGTATCCGTACGGCGCATCGGTCGAAGATGCGCGGCAGAAATTGCAATACGAATTGTATTACATCAAAAATCAAAGTCTCGCTCTTGATCTGGTGATCGTATTTGAAACCGTAAAAACGGTTTTGTTCAGCAAGGGCAGCAGATGAGAAAGGGAGACGAGGAGACGAGGAGACGGGGAGACGGAGAGATAAATTTTTCTGGTGTTTCGTGGTTAATAAAATTGGATAAAAATATCGAATAAGAGTTTTTATCGAATGTTGGAGAGATAAAGATGAAAGCGGTAATATTTTTGCAAAAAGTTAGTTTAAGTTTGGCGGTCGGTTTAATGCTCGCGATTTGCGTTTTTGCGCAGACGGAGAACCCGAAAACACGCGATCGCATTGCGCCGGACGAAATCAAGATAGATTCGACCGAAACCAAGACGGATTCACCCGACAAAGTCGAAAACGAAAAGGTCGAGCCGGTGACAACACCAACTCCGCCGGTTACGGACGATAAAACGGCTGAAGTAAAACCCGACGAAGTAGAAAATGTTCTGCCGTATTACAACAATTATCTGAAAGAATACCGGCTTGGCCCGAACGACATTATCACGGTCGAAGTTTTCGGGCAGTGTCCCGATTATTGCAAAACCGGCATCACCGTTCCGCCGACCGCGCGAATTTCGTATCCGCTGATTCGCGAAGGCGTGCTGGTCGGCGGTAAAACCGTCGAGCAGGTTGCCGACGAGATCACTAAAAAACTTGACGAATATATCATCGAACCGAAAGTCACCGTGACGCTCGACAAGGCAATGTCCGTGCGTTACAGCGTGATGGGCAAGGTGGCCGCGCCCGGCATTCGCATTATGGATCGCAAGGTCAGTCTTTATGAAGCGATCATCGAAGCCGGCGGCATTACCAAAGAAGGCGACCGGAAAAAGGTTTCCGTCATCAGCTATGACGCGCAAGGCAGGCTTTCGCGTAAAGATGTTAACCTGATAGAGATCGAAAACGGCAAGCTGCCGATGATTTTCCTCAATCCGGGCGATCAGGTCGTCGTTGGCGGAAAAGGCTTTACAATCGAGAAATTCTTCGGTTATATCGGGCAATTTAGTGCTTTACGGATTCTTTTTGGCAGCCCGTTTTAATGGATTTGGGATTTGGGATTTGGGATTGTGTCCAATCATCACGTCGCAATTTTTTAACAATTAAATGATTCAGTATCGAATAATTTTTTCTTTTTTTCTTTTTCTGATTTGCTTTCAAACTGCGAAAGCCGATTGGGTAAAGCAAAATACCAAGACGCTCGCATGGCTGCACGACGTTTATTTTTTTAATGAAAACGAGGGTTTTGTCACGGGTAGCAACGGCGCATTTCTCGAAACGGCGGACGGCGGAAAAACCTGGAAGAAACACAAAAATTTTACCGACGACAAAATTCTCCA
>JANLTD010001040.1:0-3249 GCA_031362765.1 Acidobacteriota bacterium
TGCAAGGGCTTTGAAAACTAAGAAAATCTGCCTACGAAAGACACGAAAAAAACGAAAAAAAACATTTTTGCCAAATCTTATTTCTTGATTTCGTATCTTTCGTGTGTTTCGTACGAAAAAATCTTAAAATATTTCATAAATTTCAAGCAAGCAATATCTGTACCGCTCAGTAATGATGTTTCGCAGGCAAATCTAACTTTTTATTGAGGCATTACCCGAATTGATCAATAATCCGAAATCCGAAATTTGCATCTACTGATACTGATTATCTTCATCAAGAAACTTTTCTCCGAATCGCTCCGTAAATTCAAACGACTACAAATATTTCGATTAAATCTAAAAAATTGAACTCCCGACATTTCGATTTACCCGCGAAGTTATTTGTTTTTTAAGACTTTAACAGACTAAAATACTGCTACCGATGAACAAAAACTTTTTTTCGACTATCGCATTTCTGGTGATCGCTTGCACGACAAGCGTTTTTGCCCAACAATCCCGCATTTTGACGGATGACGATTACGCCCGCGCCGAAAAGATGCTTGGCTACAACACTTCGCTGCTCGTTGACCGAGGCGCGGTGCGTCCGACGTTTCTGCCCGACGGCAGATTTTGGTATCGCGCTCTGACACCGACGGCAAGCGAATTTGTGCTTGTCAATCCGGCAGACGGTTCGCGAACTGCCGCCGACAGTCTGGCAAACCTTGGCATTACGCCGCCGACACCGCCGACCGGACAAAAAAACTTCAACGAAATCATTTCGCCCGACGGCAAAAAATCGGCGTTCATCAAGGATTGGAATCTTTGGGTGCGCGATATTGAAACAAAAAAAGAAACGCAGCTGACGACCGACGGCGTCAAAGACTTCGGTTACGCGACCGACAATGCCGGTTGGAAACGCAGCGACCGCGCAATTTTGGTCTGGTCGCCCGATTCCAAAAAGATCGCGACGTTTCAACAAGACCAGCGCAATGTCAGCGATATGTATCTTGTTTCGACCAACGTCGGTGCGCCGACTCTGCAAGCGTGGAAATATCCATTGCCGCAAGACAAGGAAATCATCAAAATTCATCGCGTCATCATCGAAGTTGAGACGGCAAAGGTCATTCGCCTGAAAATGTCGCCCGACGATCATCGTTCGACGCTCTGCGACGATATTTCGTGCGGCGGCAGTTGGGATGATGTCGAATGGAGCGCCGATGGCAAAACTCTCGCCTTTGTTTCAACGCCGCGCGACCATAAAAAAGCGAATCTGCGGATTGCCGATGAATCGGGCGCGATCCGTGAAGTTTTTGAAGAAACGGTTGCCACGCAATACGAATCCGGTCAGGGCGCGGTCAACTGGCGTTATCTACCGGCATCAAACGAATTTATCTGGTATTCGGAACGCGATGATTGGGGACATCTCTATCTTTACGATCTCAACGGAAAGCTGAAAAACCAGATCACGAAAGGCAATTTCGTCGTCACCGAGCTAATCAAAGTGGACGATAAGAACCGCGTCCTGTATTTCAACGCCAACGGACGCGAAGCGGGGCGCGACCCGTATTTCAGCCATTTCTACAGCGTCGGATTCGACGGCAAAAACTTAAAGCTGCTGACACCCGAAGACGGCACTCATCAGATCAGCCTGTCGCCAGACGGCAAATATTTTGTTGATAATTTTTCAAAACCCGATGTGCCGACCGTTTCGGTTTTACGCGATATGACCGGTAAATTGGTTGCCACCCTCGAAAAGACGGACATTTCGCGCCTCTCAGCAACAGGCTGGAAGCCACCGATGCCGATCACCGTCAAATCACGCGACGGCAAGTGGGATCTGTACGGCTTGATGTTCACGCCGACGAATCTCGACAAAACGAAAAAATATCCGGTCGTCAATTACATTTATCCCGGACCGCAGGGCGGCGGAGTCGGAACCCGTTCGTTCGGACCGGCACGCAACGACAATCAAGCTTTGGCGGAACTCGGTTTTATCGTCGTCGTCATTGACGGAACGTGCAATCCCGATCGCTCAAAATCGTTCCACGACGCGTGCTACGGCAATATGGGCGACAACACGCTCGAAGATCAGATCGCCGGACTCAAGCAATTGGCGGCAAAATATCCGTATCTCGACCTTGATAAAGTCGGCGTGTGGGGACATTCCGGCGGCGGATTCGCAACCGCCGACGCGATGTTTAGTTATCCAGATTTCTACAAGGTCGGAATTTCGGAATCGGGCAACCACGACAACCGCAATTATGAAGACGATTGGGGCGAACGCTATATCGGTTTGATGGTCGGCGATAATTACGAAAAACAGGCGAATCAGTTAAACGCCAAAAATCTGAAAGGAAAATTACTGCTAGCGCACGGCGCAATGGACGACAATGTGCCGCCGCAAAACACGTATCTGGTCGTTGACGCGCTCGTCAAAGCAAATAAAGATTTCGATCTGATAATTTTCCCGAACACCCGACACAGTTACTCCAACAATGCGTTGACACCGCGAATTCCTGATTTTGCAACGAGTTACTATATGATGCGCCGCCGATGGGATTATTTTGTCAAAAATCTGATGGGTGCGGAACCGCCGAAGGAATACGAACTGAAACCCAAACAAGACCCGCGATTTGGCGGAGCAATGATGCCGCGCTAGCTCAAAACAATTAATCAACCCAATCTAAAAAGCTTTTGAGGTTACTGAAAAACGTTTGTTTCCCTGTAACCTCAAAGGCTTTTTATTCTTGAAATGCGAATCAGGAGTTAAAAATTATCAGCGCACTATTGAATTAAAGCTTTAAGGCTTAGAAACATTAAAGCGAAAAGGGCCACAGATTTTCGCGGATTCCGCGGATTTACGCTGATTTCTAAAACAATCCGCGCTCATCCGCTCAATCCGCGTTTGTCCGCGTCCCATTTCTTAGTCTTAAAACAGCTTCTAATATTCAACTCCTGATTCGCATTTGAAATATTCGGCTATTTCAATTTTTTTTCTACATTATCAGGCAAATAAGTCCGCGTAATATAATCGTTTTGCTTGTAATCGAGATGACACGACTGGCAACTTTCCAGTTTTCCTTTCGATGTAACTTCGGTTGCCTGACCGTTTAAGGTCATAAATTCCCAATCGCCGACCTCCGGGTTAAAGCCTTTTTTGCGTTTGATCATCACGGTCAGAAGTTCGGGCGAAAGGCTGTCGGGCGACACGAGTTTTTCCTTGACGACGACCGTGCCGACCGGAAACTTCGGATTCTTTTTCGTGAGCAT
>JANLTD010001051.1:0-4763 GCA_031362765.1 Acidobacteriota bacterium
AAAACCTCTTTAAGATAACTTTTAGAACTTCGTCAAATTATAGATGATTTTGCGGTAAATAAAAGTTTGCCGCATAGTTGCAGAAAGTTTTTTTTCTCTTTTTGGGAAATATTTTTCTAGCCGATTATTTAATCTTCGGTCGGCGACGTTTCCTTGATAACTTCAAACTCGAAACTCAGCTCCTTACCGCGAAAGATATAGCTCAGATAAAATTCCCAAAACTTGCGCGTAAAGCGAAAGCGCGGTGCTTTTTGGTCGAGATTAACAATAAATTCAAAACCCAAAGCACGCCACAAATTCGCCAGCGAAACGTAGCTTTTGACAGGTTTTAGTTTTACGTCGGTGTAAAAATCGAAAATCTGTCGCTCGGGCAAAAATGTGTTGAATGAATATGAATTAAAATGATTGCGATGTGTCGGATCGGTTGCCCAATCGGGATTTGTGTAATGCGGCGTGACGAGTTTGATCGTTCCGCCGTGTTTTGTTATTCGGTAAAGTTCGGTGACAAACGCCATCACGTCCGGCACGTGTTCGACAACGTGACGCGAAACGATCAAATCAAATTCGTTATCGGCAAATGGATATGGCACGCTTCCAAGATCGTGGATCACATCAGCCGCCGTGCGCGGATTGTTGTCCAGCCCGATCGCACCTTCATATTTATTTGCACCGCAACCGACATCGAGAATTTTCATCAGAAAGATATTTCACCACAAAGGCACGAAGGACACAAAGTTTTGAAGGCAAAAGTAGCCCGACAGATTGAGACCGCTTCTGACATTTTGGGGTTGAATTTAAATGTCTTATTTTCTTTTATATTTTCTTTGTTGTTTATAAATGATCTGCTGTACCAATTCAAACGCGATGTTTCTCGCATCTGCTTCGTTTTCTGGAGGCATACCGTAAACAGATGCGTGATAAGGAATAGCTGGTTTATCGACGTTTTGTTCGATAGGAGTTTGTATAACATAAAAACCTAAATTGATAAAACTTTCTGCTTTTAACCCAACTTCGCCATGACAAGATCTAAGTCCTGCCTCACAAATACCTGTTTTTTCACAATTAGATTGCGTCAAGATAGAGAGTTCATCTTCTTTGATTAAACGCAAAAATATATCAACATGTGGTTCTCCATCAGGTTTCCACCAAGTGCTTTTTTTTATTGCTCGAAAAACTGTAATGTTAGGAGACACATGAGAATAACTTAACTTATGGTAAATTCTTCTGATGTAGCCAATCAAGCCATTTACAAAGTTCATAAATTGAAGAGAATGGTGCTATACCATATTGATCACCAGCTTTATGGAAAATATATTTTGCTTTATTTTTATCTGCGGGAACTATTATTTGCAAATATCGATTATTATTTTGAAATGTAGATTCTAGACCTCCTTTACCATCTGGAGTAATATGCACTTCATTAATTGAGTCCCCAAACTTTTCGTAAAGTTGTGAGATTAAAGACTTCATTTCTCTAACTGAATAATCATTTGGTATTAGAAAATCATCGTCATAGTCACCTTCTTCGTCCACAGTAAGGGTATCAAACTTAGATAACAGATCTATCGATAGCGACACGTTTTGTTCAGGTAAGTTAGATGGAAACGTAGTTATTTCGTGAAAATTGTTTTGAACCGAATCCAGAAAATCAGTAACATAAATTTGACTACCCAAACCTACGTTTGTTTCGGCACTAGAACCTGCGAAAATTTCATCACGATAAAAAATAAAAGGATCTCTTTCAACGTATGGTACAGGGGTTTCTCCTTCATAGCCCTGCATTAAACTAGGAATCCCTAATTTTGAAGACTCCTGTAAAAGCCTGCTTTGATTATCATATGTTGCAAAAATCTGATTATTTTTATCTGTTAACTCCGACTCATAAATATCTAAAGATGAATTAATATCAGTTAAGGAAAACTTGTGATGTTTTAAGATAAGATCATCACTTTTTGTGGCTTGTTTTTTTAAATCCCTCAATATTACTTGGGGTTTTGGCATGTCTACTATCATTGCTTTCTCCTCCAAACTTGATTTTGTATATCTTTGCAGATTAATTCACCGAATCCTTTTACAACCCATTCTCTCGCCGTTTGAAACCATTCATCCCTTGCTTGTTCTGATAAATCATCCGGTAAGCCCCTTACCCGTAGTTCCAAAAGTATGACGGGGGTTTTGTCTGCATTAAATGTTCCACTTCTAGCCACAACATATAATCTTCCGATTCTGTTCGGTAACAAAAAGTTTACACGAAAGTTAAAGTTTTCAGGTTCTTTTAGCAATTCATTGTTTTCAAATGAAAGATTTAATGCCGGCATTAAGCCGCCAATTCCTTTAATATCCTGCCCAAAATCTCCAAAGGTGATTTGATTAATATAAGTCAACTCATACTGAATAGGGTTAAAGAGAAAAGGTGTTCCTTCCATTAATCTCTTAAACTGATTAAATCTTTTGGTAAAAGAATCGTAAACTTTTGTAAATCGCGGGTAACTATCGTCTGGGCGAAATTTTCTCCAATTATATATAAATCTGTCGCGTTGAATTTGTATTACCCGGTTTTCGTCATTTGAATAAAACATTTCTCTTGGAAGAGATGGAATTGAACTGAATTTCATTTCAATTTCTTTTTTTTCTCCGTCAAAAATTTCGACGGTTGGACCTAATGGAGGCAGTTCTTGAATTCTTGGAAAATCAGGTTGCAATACCTGCCAAAATATTCCAACAGGAGCTGCTGTTAGTGCCGGTATTTCATCGAATGTAACTCCACAAACAACTTCAACTATTGGCGGATTTTCATATTCAGGAAGTTGTTTGTTGTCATTCATAAATGGAGTCTAGTCTGAAAATAGCTGAATAACTAAATTGGGTTTATTAAATAGAACAGTTTAAATTAGAAAAAACAATGGCATTAAACCTTGTTTTACATATTGATTCTATCTTTTTATATGCAAATGAATCAACAAATTTCCACAAATTTTCCCACAACTGCTTAAACATTAGATAATCGCATAATTTTGAAATTAATGTCAACATCTTGATGTTTCGTGGATGAAACTCTCCAAATTGAGACAATTTATCAACGGCGATTTTTTGACTATAAAACAGGATTTATTCTTAATTTTTTACTTTAATACTTTGTGGTGCAATTTAAGATTTATCGGCTAATTCCGTGATTCCGCAGCGCGGACAAATCAACGTGCGATGCGCCGGGTCAAACCATTTGGCGAGCGCCGAATTTGAAAGGCTGGGGATTTTGCTTTCGGCTTCGCCTTCGCGCATCAGCCGCGAATGTTTCTCGGTTTTCTTTTGCGCTTTTAGTTCGCGTTCGCAATGACGGCAGATCCAGCCGAAACCGTCGTTATAAAAATCGTTTAATTCAATCATCAAAAAACTAATGGACAGTGAAAAAGCCGCTTTTCACTGTCCAGAAGGCTCATAAGCGGCGCAAATTTATTGTTTTTTAGCCGGCGGACGACCTTGGATGGAAACCGGTAAAGGCATCAGTTTAACCGAAACTGTCTGCGCTTTACTGCCGCGATAAATTTCAATTTGGACGGTATCGCCGATTTGTTTTTTGTCGAGCAGTTTATAAAGATCGTCCAAATTAGCGATCGCACTGCCGTCAATCGAGGTGATAATATCGCCCAGGACCAATTCGCCGTCACCTGATTGCGAAATTCCGCGCAGTCCGGCGGCGGCGGCCGACCCGCCCGGCGAAACTCCGCGAATGAGCAAACCCTTGGCAACCGGCATTTTGATACCTTGTTCGCTAAGCTGCTCGACGCTATAAAGCGTGGCGCCGAGTTTCGGACGGCGAACTTCACCGAATTGGATGATTTGCGGAATAATGCGTTTGGCAATGCTGACCGGAATGGCAAACCCGACCCCGACGGACCCACCCTGCGGCGAGAGAATCTGCGAATTGATACCGATCATTCGACCAAATTTATCAAGTAGCGGTCCGCCCGAATTTCCCGGATTGATCGACGCATCGGTTTGAATCGCGCCTTCGATCGGCCGACCGTTGCGGGCGCGAATCGGTCGCTGCAAACCTGAGATCACGCCCGTTGTCAAAGTTCTGTCCAAACCGAACGGATTGCCGATCGCCAAAACTTTTTGTCCGACATCGAGTTGATCTGAATCGCCAAGCGGTACGATCGTTAACTTATCCGCGCCCGGTTCGATTTGAATGATCGCCAGATCCGTGTCCGGATCGCCGCCGATCACCTTTGCGGGATATGTTTTTTCACCGCCGAAACTGACTGTCAATTTTGTCGAGCCTTCGATCACGTGGTAATTCGTCAGAATGTGACCTTGCGCGTCAATCACGGAACCTGATCCGTTGCCTTTTTCGGTTTCAAATTCTTCGCCGTAAAAATTTTGCGCCTGTGAACTCGTCGTGATAAAAGCCACGCCGGGTGAAAGTGCTTTGTACACTTCGATGCTGTTTTGTTCGTCGCTGACCATTGCCGGATTGGAAATTCCCTGCGGTGTCGGCGCATTTTCCGCCGAAGCGATGTTGGAATTTTTCAGCTGAAACAATCCGCCGAAATTGCTCAGACAAGTCACCGTTCCAACGGCGATGAGTGCCGACGCGAACGCCAAAACTACTAACTGCCGTGCTGATAATTGATAAACTGCTTTATTTGACATATTAATTCCTGGTTCCACTGAAAAAATTTTCAAGTCTTTGATGCCGAATTTGAAACGAATCGTTGCGTGCTGAATACGAAAAAAAACAGCCCGCGGTTTTATCCTAAAGT
>JANLTD010001066.1:0-17607 GCA_031362765.1 Acidobacteriota bacterium
AAAACCTCGCCCTGAAAGTTCTCAAGTTCTTCTTTTTCCATACGATCAGATTTTTTTTATTAAAAGTGTTTTCTATTTTTGGAGAGATGGCGACGGAATATGTCTTTGCAGTGCATCGATCCGGGGCTTGAGTTCGAGCCGGCCTTCAAGAAGCGATAAATTGAGGAGATTAACCTTTTGTTGTGCGGAAAGTTCCGGGTCGAAGAAAACGGCATCGGCAAAATCGATTTGCGGCATTTTGCCTGGTTTTTGAAGTTCTGCGAAATAGTTTTTAAGGACCCGGTGCATTGCCCGGTGGTAACAAGGAAGCGGAATTGGTTGTAAATATTCCGGGCATTCACAGGCTTTGCCCGCCCGGTAGATCTCGCCTGATTCGGGTGACCAATAAAAAAGAATTTCTTGATCAGGTTCCCAGTGAAGAAAGGTCGTGTCGCCCTCAAGAGTCGCGGCAGCCTTCGCGATCGCCTCGATCCAGCGGTCACGGGATAACTGATCGGGACAGGT
The DNA here is from genome assembly GCA_031362765.1 of Acidobacteriota bacterium. GTDB lineage: Bacteria > Acidobacteriota > Blastocatellia > Pyrinomonadales > Pyrinomonadaceae > JAFDVJ01. Next base: position 505 of record JANLTD010001066.1, read on the forward strand.
CAGATGTGTCTGAATGATCGCTCTCGCGACCATCTCGAAAAGAAACGTTTTGTTCGTGATCTTCAGCATAAAGAGCTTCGGTCTCCTTGAATTTCTTAAAGTATTTTTAATTATCGGAAATTTACCAACCGCTTTTTTTTTGAAAATAAGCGATTCATGAAAATCGGAAATTCGGATTGGTCGGATTCGCTTTCGTCGATTGATGTGGAAAATTTAACAGATATGATGGGTATTGAAGGAATTTCGAGCGTCCGGAATAAAGGTGTCTTAATGACGCCGGAAGGTGGCTTTTCAACCGTCAGGACTCTTTCATAAAGACACACTTCAAGGGTCTCAAAAACGTCGTAAACCTCAATGTTTACAATCTTTTGAAAGTGTTTCACCGGCAGTTGACAAGACTGATTTTAGTAGTGCAATATTATTTCAAGATTGAAATCTTGCTTCGGGTAGGGCCTTTTCTTTTTACAAAAAAAAAACGAAAATGAACGACCCGAAATTACCGGCACTAAATATAAAAACCCTGCACCAATGGCAAGGTTACTTTTTCGGCGGAAAAAATGATCTTTTTTTCGCTCTCGAAAATTATGTTTTCTTGATTGATGGTAGTTAGATTGGCAAACAATGGTTGAGTCAACATTTGAGGATTTTTCCTCAACCGACAACGAAGAGACCGGGTCAGAAAAGACCGAAAGCGAAGAATTGTCTCCTGATGATTCGTTTCTCTCGGCACTCTCGGTCGTCCAAAAAATCGTCCGCCGGAAGGTAATTCCCCGATCCTGGGCATCGGACGGGATCGATCTCGTGCAGGGAATTGTCCTGCGTCTCTTAAAGTGGCGCGATAAGTACCGCGAAAAAAGCGTAGAAATGTCGGATCAGGAATGGAAGTCCTTTGCCGCGCGGACGGCTTTCAACGAAATCAACCGGCATTTTTCAAAACGACGGATTTTTACGGATGTGCCGGACGGACCGTCATCAGAATTTGTGGCGCGGGAATTGATCAAAGGCAATTCGGAAACGGAAGTCTGTTCGCTCGTGCGGGAGGTCTGGCGGGAAATTTGCCAATTGACTCTGCGGCAGCGTCAGGCGTTACTTCTCAGCAGCCCCGAGTTGATCTATTACCTTTTGCTGTGCGGTCTCGAGGACGATGATCTGGCGGGAATTTTGAACTTAAGCCTTGAAGAATGGTTAAAGCTTAAAGAAAACCTGCCGCTCAGTGAAATGGAGATCGCCAATTTGATGAAGACATCCGGTCGCCAAAAAAGTATCGAACGAAATGCCGGATCAGTTAAAAAAGCCCGCTACGAAGCGCGGACAACACTCCGGAGGTTGCAAAAAGATGAGAACAGTTAAACATTTAACCCGGAATCAACTTTCGGCTTACAATGCCGGTTTGCTCGCCGGCGATGAGTCAAACGCCGCTCTAAAACATTTGCTGATGTGCGCCGAGTGCCGGAAATTAATGCCGCTGCCGACCGTCGATGAGTTCTGGTCGGCAATCATGACGGAAAATGTGCGGGTCAAAAATCCGGCGGGCGAAAAATCCGGCAATTTATGGCAATCGTTTTCTTCGGTTTTTTCTCCGGATTGGAATTTAAGATCGGGTTTGGTCTGGACATCAGGCCTGGTCATCATTCTTTTAAGTTTTATGTTCTGGCTTCGGATGGATGGCGCTGATTCCTCGAATGATATTGCCCGGTCATTTAATATTAGTGACGAACAGGTTTCGGAGCTTAATTACCCGCCAACCGACGGATTTCGAGATAATGATGGTCAAATTTCTTCTGACAACATAAACCGTCCGATTGCTCGTCCGACGCAAAAAAAGGTCATTACAAATTTACCGAAACCAAATTTACTTCAGAATAATTTCGGTCGGAATCCAGAAAAAAATGTCGTGAAGGAAAAAGCCGCTAAATTTTCTTTAACCCGCGGCGTTTTAGACGGATGCAGCGAAGAAAAAGCTTTCGAGCTTGAGTTTTCGCCCGAGGGGGAGAATTTTGTCTTCCGGTGGAAAAAAGTCCCGAAAGCGGTAAACTACCATTTGTATATTTCGGATGATGATGAAGTTTTGATCGATGAATTTGAAACGACGGAAGAGACCAGTTTTATACTGAGAAAGCCGCTTGATCCGTTAAAAACATATAAATGGAAAATTATCGTGACATTGGAAAATGGTCAAACGGTGGTCGGGACTTCAAGCAGTTTCACGGTGAAGAATTTTCAAACAAATCAGGTTAAACGGGAAAAAAAAGCGAATTCTGCCGTTCGGTGCGCAGAAAAATAGAGTTATGAAGATTTTGAAATGTAAATTATTTATGAAAACGGCATCATTCAAAATGTTATGGATTGGATTGTTTCTGCTGGTTGTTGTAACTCCCGGCTATTCGCAGAATGATTCGGACAACTTTCCGATTCCGGAAACCTACAAGGTGGAAGGTATCCCTGCAATAAAAAACTCGGAAGTCCAGAATTTGTTTTACGATCCGGCAAGCATTCGAAGCAATTTGATCTGGGATGCGGACCGGAAAAATCGAAGAATGCTTGTCACGGATGAAACGAACAATGTTTATTTACTTGATAAACCGCTCTCACAGCCTGTTAAATTGTTTGATAAGATTTTTCCTGACTCCGTGAAAACAAGTCCAAAAGGTGATTCTTTGGTCTTTTCGTCTGACTATGAAAATGAAGACAATTACCAGCTATATCTTTATAATTTCAAGGAAAAAGCTCAAAAGAAATTAACAACTATGAGTGGTAAAGATGAATCAATTACCTCCTTTATCTGGAACAAAAAAGGGGATTCATTATTTTACACAAGGGTTGATTACGATTTGAAGACCAGTAAACTATGCCTGAATGATTTTCAGGCAGAAAAATGTTATCCAAGTGAACTGAAAGGAGTATGGGATGTAATTCAAGTCGAAATGAATAACGTACTGCTCAAATATCGGAAAGCTTCAACCAATCAATACGTTTATGTTTATAACTTAAAAACGAATAAATTAATACCAATTGATGAAAAGGGAAATTCCCGAAAAGCATTTCTAGTCGGTGATCGAGTTTTCTGGACAAGTGAAGGAAATGAAAACTGCAAAACAGAACCATGCATACTCTCGTTAAATTTGAAAAATAATGCATCATCTCAATTAAAAATACCGGAAAATATTTCAATATTAAATGACGTAAAAATCTCTCCGGATGGAAATAATCTCTTGATTCAGGAAACTAGGGATGGAATGGACATTATGCGAATTTTCCAGCTAAAAGAAGATCGAATAATTAAAGAAATTCTTCCATTCATTTCCGGTTCATATGTTATTTGGCATACTCGTTGGTTATCCGATAATGAAATCGCTTATACCCTAGAAAACAATGGAAAGCCTGCTTCAATTCAATCCTACAATATTGATACAAAAAAAGTGACGAATTGGACCAAGGAGCGACTTCCCGCACAACTTGCGGACAAAGTTAAAGCAACAGAAGTGATTAAATGGAAATCGTTTGATCAAAGAGAAATTCCCGGATATGTTATTCGCCCCAAAAACATTGAAAAAAAATCCCCTGTTCTAATCTATGTTCACGGCGGTCCTCAAATTCTTGATAAACCAATATTTAACTTAAATGACTTAGTCCTTTGCTCAAGTCTGGGGATGACAATTATTCATACAAATATACGTGGCTCATCTGGATTCGGAAAAGAATTTATGGATGCTGACAATAAAGAAAGACGGGGCGACGCAGTCAAAGATATCAGGGCACTTATTGACTGGATTGGAGATCAACCCGATTTAGACAAGGATCAAATTTACCTAAAAGGAGAAAGTTACGGTGGCTTTATCGTGCTTTCGACAGCTTTACAGGAGCCGTCCAGAATTAAAGGGGTAATAGCGGAATATCCGTTGGTTTCTATCAGAGGTTTATTATCTCAGGATTGGATCAACGAAATTGCAAAAAATGAATATGGCGATCCTAAAGATGAAAATCTAATGGTTAAATTGGATGCACTATCTCCCATAAACAACACTGATAGGTGGAATAACATTCCGCTGTTTTTGACCAGGGGAAAACTTGATGAAAGAAATCCCGAAAAGAACGTAATTGATTTGAAAAATCAATTACAAAACAAAGGTATAGAGCTGTGGTTTATATATTCCAACGATTCCGGACATGGTTTTGGAGGGAAATATGTATTCGCAGCAATGTATCAATTTCTAAAAAAACAAATAAATAAGGAGAATTAAAATGAAAAAAATAAAATCTATGGTTTGTATCGTGTTTATGTCGGTGGTCTTGGCAAATAATGTATTTGCTGTTGATTCTTATACTACTGTTTTTAGCAATTACTTTGAAAACCTTGTAAACACTATTCTTTTGGAGGTGAATAAAATAGTTGATGACGATTGCGATCATAAAGTTTGTCAAAGTTGCAAACCCACGGATCCCAGTTGTAGACCCCGTTGATTCTATTAAGTTTGAATATGCATCGAGAAAGAATGGTTCTGGTATATAAAGTTTTATTACTGGTTTGCATAACTGTGTTGCCGGGTAGTGGTCAAACTTTTACTAATTCAGTTGGATTTAGGGAAGCTGAAATCGCTTTTAACAACGGAAACTTTGCAAAAGCGATTCAGCTTGCTGGAACCTATTTAGAAAAAGCTAGGGTTTTAAAAAAGAAGCCTGCAATCTTGATCGGGTTGGAAACAATAGCATATTCGCAGATTGCCTTGAAAAAGTTTGACGAAGCCGAAGTTACAGTTCAGGAAGCACTTTCAAGTGTTTCGGATAATCAAGTCGAATTAAATCAAAAGGCAAGTATTTACTTTTGCGCTTCTTGGCTGAAACGTCAAAGGCGGCAGATTCCTGAAGCGCTTGATTACTCAAAAAAAGCGCTTTTGGTCAATCCCGATTCTCCACAAATACAAGGAGAATATTATTTGAGCATTGGACGAATTCTCTTCTCGATGGGATATGATATTTCCGCTGTTATCTGGTTGGAAAAAGCTGAAAGTGTACTGACCAGAGAAAAAACAATCAGTTTTGCACTTTTAGAAACTTACCGGTTTTTGATGCATGCCTGGATTTCAAAGGCAAATTTCAATTCCGCGCTTTTTTATTCAGAAAAGTTAGTCCGATCGGTACAAAAAACAAAGTATCTTTTTAAAAATCGGCAGGCTTTGTTTGAAATAGGACTTCTCCTTAGTGCAACCGGACAGAAAGTTAGAGCCTACAATACTTTTAATGAAGGGCTGCAATTATCGCTGAAAGAAAATGATTCCTTTTACAGTCGTGAATATTTGAACACGATAATTCTAAATCTGCTTTATGATAATAACCCGGCAGATGCAGCTAAATATTTGCCGCAATTAGAGAAACTGGATGAAGATAATGAGTTTTCCTTCGAAATTCTTTTGATAAAAGGAATAATATCTGCATTTGATAGAAAAACAGATATTTCCGAGAAGATATTTCAGGAATTAGAAAATAGAGAAAAAACTTCCGACTTTATTCTGCCCTCCTGGAAAGCAATTATTGCGAAAAAAAACGGTGAGTGGGAAAAGCTGATCATTCTCAACCAGGAATTGATGAAATTGGCGGAAAAATATCAGTCCCGCGAAGGATTGCCTCAAATCCACCTTTCATTTGCCAAAGCATATTTTCATCTCAATCAACTGGAAAAAGCCGCCGGATATTTAGATAAATCACTGGCACTAATTGAAGAAATCAGACAGTCGGAAAACAGTAACATTTCGCTCGGGATTCTTGAGACTTATCACGACGCTTACCGTTTGCTGACACAGATCAAATTCGATAAACCCCAGGAATCTTTTGAATTGGCGGATTTTTTGAAAGCACGTCTTCTGAAAGATAAAATTAATAATTCGGCATTAAAAACTGTTCAGACTATTTCAAATGATGTTCGGAAAAAACTTGAAGCACTATCCCTGAAATATTTTGAAGATCAAACCGTTGCAGGTGAAATCGAGAAAATCGAGAAATCGATTACCACTGAAATCCCAAAATTGGATCTCAAGAAAGCGGATTTATCGCAGCTTGATAAAATTCCTGATTTGGACGAAACGACGGTTGTTTCATACTTTTTCACCCTTGATAAAAATCTAATGGCTTTTGTTTGGGAAAAAGGAACATCTCTTCGTACGATCCAGCTTCCGATTTCAGAAGATGAAGTCGAACAAATGGCAGTCAAAACACAGAAAGATATTAAGAATCGCGTCTTCTTTAAAAGAGACGGCAAGAGAATTTTCGATAAATTGCTCGCGCCGCTGGCTTTAACTTCCAAACATATGATCATTATTCCGGATAAATCTCTTTGGAAGATCCCTTTTCAGGCATTAAGTTCAGACGGGGAAAAGTATTTGATCGAAGAAAAACTCATCAGCTATGCGCCGTCGGTTTCAATACTTCTTGAACAATTGAAAAATCCAAAACCAAATCGTCAAACCTTACAGGCGTTTGCAAATTCAACGTTCGAAAATAAGGTCTTAGGATATGCCAATGCCGAATCAACAACGGTAGCCGGGATTTACAATTCAAAACCAATAATAAATGCAACAATAGCCGATTTTGAGCGAATGGCTTCAAATACTGATTTGATTCATTTTTCCATGCACGCACAGGTTGATAGTGAGCAGCCGCTTGATTCTTTTCTGGGATTTAGGAAATTCGGAAAAGATGATGGTCGCCTGACAGTTGAAGAACTTCTGAATATCAAACTCAAGCGGAACAGTCTGGTCTTTTTGGCTTCCTGCGATACGAATAGTGTGTTGAGCGGAGAGGGCTTGGTAAGTCTTGCCTGGGCGATGATGGGATCAGGCGCGACAACCGTGATTTCATCCGGGTGGGAAGCAAATGATAAATCAACGGCGATTTTTACGAGTAATTTTTACAGATTTTATAAACAGGGAAGTTCAGCTGCCGAGGCGATGCAAAAAGCATCTCTGGAACTGATCAAAGATAAATTAAGTAATATGCACGAGCCTTACTATTGGGCGGATTTTACATTGAACGGGGATTTCAGGTGACAAAAGAAATGCGAAATGCCGGGATGCAAAAGAAAAAAAAACTTTCACAATATACGAATGAGAAACCCGAGCAGTTAACACTTTTCGAGATGGATTCGCCGAAAGGACAACGATATTAGAACACATACTAACTGAGTGACTTTGGGCCGAAATACGCGTAGGGCAAAGTTAAGCGCATCAACAATAACTTTCTAGGCTTGATCGAACGGGAATTCGAATACCGGCAGGTACGCTATAAAATCAAGATCCGCCCGTCAAGTCTTGAAGACAAAAACGGGACGGAACGTTATTGCTTTCCGGCAAAAAGAGAAGAAATCGTCGAAGAAGCAAATGCGGAAGCTGATCGTCGGCGGACAGGGAATTGTTCTCGACGGCGATCTGGCGGTCGTCTTGGGACCGAATGACGGGTGTGTGAATTCACGAAGCCCGGCGGCAAAGAAAGCCGGCATTACGATGGGTGCGCCGCTGTTTAAGATTCGGGATTTGCCTGAAGCGCAAGACGCGGTAATTTATTCGGCTAATTTTCCGCTTTACGGCGATCTCTCCGACCGCGCCTTTGAAGTCCTCGGCTTGTTTTCTCCCGAAATCGAAAGATACAGCATTGATAAGGCATTCTTTACGCTTTATCCGGGCAAAGGAACGCTGGATAAATTCTGACGCAAAGTCCATGAAAAAATGTATGACTATACCGGCATTCCGAACACCATCGGAGCAGGTTTAACAAAAGTTCAGGCAAAACTGGCGTTGGAGATAGGTAAGCATTCGGAAAAAGCTGAAGGAGTTGTCAATCTTTATAATTCAAAGTATTACCGGGCGGCACTCGAACGAACTCCGGTCGAAAATATCTGGAAGATTGGTCCACGTTCGGCGATCAAATTAAAAGAATGCGGAATCCAAACTGCCTGGGATCTGCACGAAGCCGATCATTATTCGATCAGAAGACTTTTAACCGTCCAGGGTGCTCGCGTGTTGATGGATCTGCGCGGCAAGAAATGCTTTGCTCCCGAAACTGTCGAATGCACGAAATATTCCATTGGATGCAATCGAACGTTGGGACAGGCAGTTTCCGAGTACCGGGACGTCCGCAATGCGATGATTCATTTTTTCTCGCTTGTCTGTTCGCGGCTCAAAAAAACAGATTGGCGGCCAAAAAGGTGACTGTCTTTGTCGGGACGGATCCTTTTCACCCGGTTCCTTGCAAATACCGCCGGGACTTGACTTATCAAAATCATTACCACAGCACCTACCAGCCGGAGATACAGGACTGGGCGCTTCAATGCCTTGATGAAATTTACAGAGAAGATTTTGAATATAAAAAAGTCGGTGTCGTTTTGAGCGGCTTAATTCCGGTCGAGAATATGACCTACAGATTATTCGACGATGCGATTTACGTGAAAAGGGAAAACCTTTATCGTGCTGTTGATGACGTCAACGACAAGTTCGGGCGCGGCACTATTCAATTGGGAAGTGTTAAACTTAACGGACCGTGGTAAACGAAACAATCGAGAAAATCACCAAATTACACCACTCGGATTGAAGACGTTCCGGTAAATCAATAAATGCCTTAGGCAATGCGTTTTATTGCATCGAGCGTAGCAGTACTTCCGATTTTCGGACTTCGATGTTTGTGTCAAGATACCCGTTGCGATACGCGAAGGTGAATGTTACGAGGATTTCATTAGACGCGGCAAAACCAATCCGACTGCGGTCGAAGTGAAAATGCCGATATTGAAGACAATATGAATCTGCGGCGCATCAAAGAGCCCCAGCCTTGCGATTTCGAGAGACTCGAAAAATATCATCGGGCGTGGCTGACTCTTAACCAGTAGAAAAGTCTTTAAAATAGAAATCCGACGAAATTTTATTCGGCGCTGTAAAATCTCAAATCATTTTTCTTTTTCGCAAAAATGATTTTCCGGTTTTTAGATTTTCCGTTCATTTATTAGTTTATAAGCTTGTCTGTCCGGATTGCTTAAACTGGGATAAACTGATCGGTAAAACGGATGATCATAATATTGCACATACAATGGAACCGAAATTCAAACCCAAAGAAATAATTCAAAAGAAAAATCAACCGGAATCCGTAGGAATAGTTCTTGATTCATATTGGGATGACCAAACGGAAACCTGGAGTTATAAAGTACAATTCGGAAGCACGATTACGGCGCTACCCGAAACCTCATTGGTTTATTGGGAAGAAATAAAGTCGGTTTGGGACAAACTTCGTGATTCAAGTGTGTCAGGGCTAGAGCATTTCAAGAACACTCTCACGTTTCATAAGCTGAAGTCTCCGACGGCGCGGGTTGCTTATGCCTTCTCAACAGCCAGAACTTTGTTTTTTCCTCATCAGTTCAAACCATTGCTCAAATTCCTGGACAACGGCGGCAGGGGAATATTGATTGCCGATGATGTCGGACTTGGAAAAACTATTGAATCCGGTTATATCCTGCGGGAACTTCAGGCGCGAAGAAATGTAGAGCGAACAATTATATTGGTTCCAGCTCGATTGGGAATTAAATGGAAAAGAGAAATGCGGCAGCGGTTTGAAGAAGACTTTGAAATTGTCAAAGGTAATGATCTTTTATCTCTTGCTGAACGGATAGAGAGCGGTAAAGAATTACCGCCTTTTAAATGGATTGTTTCATACGAAAGCGCACGACGTGAACATATTAGATTGGCGCTCGAGTCTGCCCAGCCTGTCATTGATCTTTTTATAGCTGACGAGGCACATCGGTTGAGAAATCCCGAAACGCTTCAGCACAAGCTCGGACGGCTTTTCTGTGATCTATCTGATAATTCGGTTTTTCTGACTGCTACGCCCGTTCAAAACAGCTTGGATGATCTATGGAACTTGTTGCGATTATTATCTGAAGATGAATTTCCGGACAGAGAAATTTTCATGCAGCAAGTTAGGGCAAATAGAGTGATACTAGAATGCCAGAGACTCTTATCCCAACGTCTTCCGAGATTTGATGAAGTAATCGATAACCTTTCCGGATTTAATACAAGTCAATCTTTGGGAGCGCCCGTATCAGAGACTTTCTTTAATTCCATTCTTGACCGTCTAAAAAGAAGCGATCTTGCCAAAGAAGACATTGCCGAATTAAAGGCTGATATTGCCCAATTAAATATACTCGGGCACGTTATTTCTAGAACTCGAAAATCAGAGGCTATGCCTGATTGTGCCAGAAGGGAAGCGATGTGGAGTTCCATTGACCTTAGCGCACCCGAGCAACGGATTTATGATAGCGTTGAGGAACTTTGCCGGGTTGGATCAAGTGGCGCGCAATCAGACTCCTGGGGATTTCAAATGGCCACGATGATGGCTTTTCGGGCAACGGCAAGCTGTATCCCGGGGGCAATTGAGTATTTTAAGGAGAGATTGGAATCTAAGAAATCAGAGCTGGAGCAAAGTCTGGACTATTACTTTGAAGCTGGAGAATTGGCTGACAGTTTTGAAATTCGTAAGGAAGTTGCAAAACAAGCTGTCTCTGATTGGTTTAGTAGAAAAAGCCAGGTATTAACGGAGCTGGTTGAGTATTGGCAGTCAGAAGGCGGTGTTGATACCAAATTTGAGAAATTACTCGAAGCGATTAAAGGCGTTTGGGACGAAGATTTTGATAACAAGGCTCCAAAACGAAAAATCGTTATTTTTTCTTTCTTCAGAAAAACTCTTGAATATTTGCGCAAATCCTTGTCAGAAAGAGGTGTTGGCTTAAAGATGATTCATGGGTTGGTGAGTATAGAAGATCGTGAACGAGCCATCGATGATTTTTTAACGCGCGATGATGTGACGGTGCTGCTGACTTCGGAGGTCGGAGGAGAAGGGATTGATCTTCAGAGAGCTTCGGTTTTGTTCAATTACGATCTGCCGTGGAACCCAATGGTTGTTGAGCAGCGAATCGGCCGCTTGGATAGAATCGGTCAGCTAGCAGATAAAATTGTAATCGTCAATTTTGTTGTCAGTGCATCGATTGAACAGAAAATTCTTCAGAGATTGTTGGACAAAATAGGCATATTTGAATCCACTGTCGGAGAAATCGATCCGATCATCGGAGATCAAATTGAAAATTTGACGCGCCGAGCACTTAGTGGAGCTCTGACTTCCGAAGAACTTGAAGAAGAAATCGAAAAAGAGGAAAGGGCGATCGCCAACAGAACGGTTGCGGCACGGCACGTAGAAGCGGAAGCAGGTAATCTATTTACCTCGGACCAGAGCCTTTTAGATGAAATCAAAGCTATGACCGGTGAAAAGCAAATACCCACGGAACGAGATTTGTTGACATTTCTCAATAGATTTTTAGCCGAACGTTATCCCGGTTGCCAGATTAGTGATGCTGCGATATCAGAAACCGTTCAAGTCCGATTTACACCGAATTTAGGATTGGACATGGAACGAGCACGACCGGAATTAGGTAATGATGTTCCTTCATTCGGGAGAAGACTTGGGACGGGACCATTGTCTGTGACCATTTCCCGAGAAGTTGGGTATCGACATATCTATACTGATCTGATTCATATTAACCATCCTTTAGTAAAGTATGTAATTAGTGAGTTGGAAGGGCGTTTCGCCAATGAAGCATTTTGCCTTGCGATTGGTAATTCTACGGTTCTTAAGAAAGGCTTTTACGCGTTTGTTATATCAATGCTCAAAATGAAGGGACAAAATGCAAGGAACAAAATGGCAATGGCATTTATTGATCTGAACAGTGACCAATACTGGCTGGATAATAACGATACGACGACAATCGTCTCCGAGATCTTGGAGAAAGGGCGAAGCATACTGTCAACAGGATTTCCGAATTTTGACTCCAAAGTTATTGAAGAGCGACTAAATAGATGCATCGCCTACATAAGAAACGATATTGATCAACGCGAGCTGTCTCTTGCCGAAACCCGACGGGATCAACGGAAGGCAATATCAGTTCGTCTGGCAGAAATAAAATTACAAAAAGCCACTGCCAGATTGCAGGGATTCCTTACTTCGGGGGCTAAACCTTTTGCAGTAAAAATGGGGGAAAGCAAAGTAGCGAAGGCAAAAGACGAGCTGGCTACTACAGTTAATCTATTTGAAGCGCCAATTCACGCAGGAATTGATTCCTGGACGGAAATTGCCGCTGGAATATTAAAAGTCGGAGGTTGAAAGAATGACTAGATTACATTTAGGGGTGGATTATGGAACGAGCGCATCGAAACTTGTTCTTCGTAACTTTGAAGCGCCTGGGGGAACAAAGGCATATTTGCTTGAATATGGCGGGGAGTTCAGATACTCATCTGCGATATCTTTTGACAAAGATCATATTGTATTCAATGTTGATGAAAATGATAAAAATGCTTATAAAAGCTTAAAAATGAGATTTGCCGAGGAGGTTACCGGGAAAATCGGAACTCACTTCTATGGCGAGCTGGTGCCTATATCATATAACTTAAGCGCGTGCGATCTTGTCACATTAACAATCTGGAGATTAATTTCCATAGGACACCTTGAAGCATTCCACATTCTGGAAGACGATAGTTTCAATATGGGAATGACGCTTGGGATCCCTATGAGTTTTTTGGATCACCCGGTCTTAAGAAACGCCTTTTTGGAGGTTGCCAGAGTTGCATACTACCTCTATCGAACGTATGGTCCAATTGGACATGACCGAGTTGAGATCGATCTTGCAAAAGATATTTTAGTTACGGCAAGAACCGTCGTAAAGGGACGCCCACAAATAACCGGAGACAATATCAGAAACTGGATTAGGTCTGAAACAGAGGCTTCGATGTTCTGGTCATTTTACTCGCCTTCAATTCCTCAAGGACCCTATTTTTGTATTGACATTGGAGCCGGAACCACTGACGCAAATGTTTTTCTGATTAATGATCGGATAATTCAAGATATGAATTCCCAAAATATTTGGAAAAAGGACGAACTTGTTTTTTTCGGTGCCCATTCAGTTCCTCATGCAATGGATCTTTTATCGACTCTTGACCCCGAAGAAATGAAGAATGGCTTTGGTAAAATTCGACAAAGTCTCATTAAAGCTGGACAGAATGCATACGGTCAGATCAAAGACAATGTACATGCAGTTAAACAATGGCGTGATTCCCAATTAATCATACTTGGCGGAGGTTCGTTAAATTCAAAACTTTGCCAGCATTTGCTTGACCACCCAATGACAAACTGGCGGGGAATAACGCTGCAGGCCACCGAAATTTCAGTGCCTGATGATCTCGTCAGAATCAACGAGTCGCCGGTTTTAAGTAAGGATGTAGTTTTTACATCAGTAGCTTACGGTTTAGCGGAACTTGGTCTGGCTGTTCCAAAAGCGGCAAGACCGACAGAAGTGCAGCCGGTTGTTAGAATGTCTGTCAGAAGTCTACCTAATCACGAATCGATGTACGACGAATAAAAAAATCACATCGGCTGGATCAATGTTTTCAAAATTATTTTGGAAAATTGAAATATAAGGTAAAATATATGCCTCCAATTTGATTAGCCTTTTAATTTTGGAGTTATTCACTCGGTTTAAGAAATTAATCACAATCACTGAAACCTTGTTTCCGATTTCTCATAACCGCGCCTATTTATTAATCAGGAGAAAGAAAAATGGACTCAACAAACGAAATACTATTTTTGGGCATCGGATTAGTTACTGGGATTCTGATTGGCATACTCATTGCATTTTTAGTCAAAGGAAGAAGTGAAATTCCTCAAACCGACAATACGGAAAAACAGAAGTTTGAAATAGATCGCATCAGACTTGAAACCGAGCTGAAAAATTCCGTTAAAACCATTGACGAGAAAAATTCAATGATTGCCGACAAAGATCAGCAATTTACGGAACTCAATTTTAAGTATAATGAGACCGCCAAAGAATTAAGCGCGGCAAAGACCCGGATTCAGTCGCTCGGCGAGGATTGTGAGAAACTGAATGAAAAAACGGGGCGGCAGGAGAATGAATTGATCAGTTCGCGCGATCAGTTATCAAATTATGCCGCAACCGCCAGAGCTTCGGAAAAAACGATCGCCGAACTTAGAGGGCAGATTAATTTGAAGGAAGTCCAAAATCATGAATTGATCGAGTTGTGGACGAATTTAAAGAACGAAAACGCCGGTCTAAGCGCTTACTTAGAGGCGAGTGAAGAAAAACTTCTTACGCAAAAAAGCGAAATTGAGGATATACGCCAAAAATCTCACCTCGAATTCGAGAACATCGCCAATCGTCTCTTGGAAGCCAAAACGGAGAAGTTTACGGAAAGCAACAAGATCAATATTCAAAACCTACTCGAACCGCTCGGGAAAGAAATCGATTCATTCAGGGCAAAAGTCGAAGAAACCTACGATAAAGAATCGAAGGAACGGTTTTCGCTCGGCGAAAAGGTCAAAGAACTTATCGAAACGACCGATAAGGTCAGTACCGAAGCCAATAATCTTGCGGTAGCCTTGAAAGGTCAATCCAAAACACAAGGTAACTGGGGTGAGATCATTCTCGAAAGAATCCTCGAAACCAACGGTTTAGTCCGCGGACGAGAATACGACGTGCAGCATCCGATCAAAAACTCAGAGGGTGAACAGCAGTATTTAGACGTCATTGTCCATCTGCCGGATAACCGCAAGCTAATCATTGACTCAAAAGTGACGCTCGTTGCTTATGACCGTTATTGTTCTTCTGAAACCGAAGAAGATCGCGAGCGATATCTGCGCGATCATTTAAAGGCTTTATCGACCCACATCGATCATCTCAGCAGCAAAAAATATGACGATATGGAAAACTCGCCCGAATTCGTGATGCTTTTCGTGTCAATCGAGCCGGCATATTTAACTGCCGTTCAATACGACTCGGAAATCTGGGCGCGCGCATATTCCAAGAGAATCTTGCTCATTAGTCCGACCAATCTGATGGGTGCTATCAAGATGGTTTCCGATTTGTGGAAGCGCGACCGACAGAGTAAAAACGCTATGGAAATCGCTGCTCAAGGCAACACGCTGTACGAAAAATTCGTTGGATTTCTGAATAGCATGGAAGACGTTGGCAATCATATTGGCAAGACGCAGGATGCTTACAATAAAGCGCTGGGGCAATTGAAGCAAGGTAGGGGCAATTTAATCCGCCAAGCCGAGAAATTGAAGGAACTCGGCATCAAATCGCAAAAACAATTGCCACCTTCGATGATGAATTATGAGGATGAAAATGAAGATGATGGGTCTGACATCTTTGAATTGGAGATTATTTAATCTATATTTAAATACTGACTGGTGCTTTCAGATTAGTCCGTAAGAATTTTTTTCTCGGAATCAGATTGTTCTACAAAATCAATCGTGCTAAACCCATAAAATGGAATTACTCGATAATGTCAACCGGCTATTCGGCGAAGACTTGAAACAGGTTATTAAAACGGGTTCGAAATTAAAGATTGCGGCTTCCTGTTTTTCGATCTATGCCTATGAAGCCTTGCAGCGCGAGCTCCAATCGGTCGAATCGCTCGAATTTATTTTTACTTCGCCGACCTTTGTTCCGGACGAAGTGACAGACAAATTAAGGCGCGAGCGCCGCGAGTTTCATATTCCGAAAGTCGAACGCGAACGTGGGTTTTACGGCACGGAGTTTGAAATTCAGCTAAAAAATAAACTCACCCAGCGGGCGATTGCCAAGGAATGCGCTGAATGGATGAGAAAAAAGGCGACATTTCGCTCAAATCGCAGTAAAGCACCGATGCAGCAGATGGCGGTCGTCGAAACACACAAAGAAAATACCGCCTATATGCCGATTCAGGGCTTTACGGCGGTGGACCTTGGGTACAGCCGGGGAGATGCCGTGTCGAATATGATTAACAAGTTCGACGAACCCGCGATTACCAAAACGTATCTCGAACTTTTTGAACAAATTTGGAATGATGTTGATAAGGTTGAAGATGTAACTAAGAGACTTCACGATCATATTGCTTCAGTTTATAAAGAAAATTCGCCGCAGCGTATTTATTTTCTGATGCTGTTTAATATTTTCAGCGAGTTTCTTGAAGATTTAAATGATGATGTGCTTCCGAATGAACTCACTGGATATCGTGACAGTTTAATTTGGAATAAGCTTTTCAATTTCCAAAAGGATGCGGCAACCGGAATAATTAACAAACTCGAAACTTACAGCGGTTGTATTCTGGCGGACAGTGTTGGTCTCGGTAAAACTTTTTCCGCGCTTGCAGTGATTAAATATTACGAACTTCGGAATCGTTCTGTTTTAGTGCTGTGCCCTAAAAAACTCGCCGATAATTGGCTGAACTACAATCGCAATCTGGTCACCAACATATTTGCGAAAGATCGTTTTAACTATGACGTACTCTGTCATACCGATTTACAACGCACACGGGGCGAATCTTTCGGAATGCCGCTCAATAAAATCAACTGGGGCAACTACGATCTTGTGGTAATTGATGAATCGCACAATTTTCGCAATAACGAGGCTTTTAAAGAACGCGAAACCCGCTACCAAAAACTGATGAATTCGGTTATTAAACAGGGCGTGAAGACAAAAGTGCTGATGTTGTCAGCGACTCCCGTTAATAATCGTTTTGCTGATTTGCGAAATCAGCTTGCCCTTGCTTATGAAGGCGAATCGGAAAATTTGAGCAGCAAATTAAAAACCAAACGCAGTGTCGAGGAAATTTTCAGCCGTGCCCAGAAGGCTTTTAATTTTTGGTCGGAATTGCCCGTCGAGGATCGAACGCCCGAGGCAATAATGAAATCCTTAGATTTTGATTTTATCGAACTCCTCGACAGCGTGACGATTGCCCGTTCTCGAAAGCATATTGAAAAATATTACGATACGAGTGAGATTGGGAGTTTTCCGGTGCGCCTCGCCCCCATTTCACATCACTGTCCGCTGACACAAAGAGATGATGTAATCGGATTTAACGAAATTTTTGCTCAATTGACATTATTAAAACTCGCGGTTTATGCCCCGATTACTTATATTCTTCCAAGCAGATTAACCAAGTATGAAGATTTGTATGACACCGAAGTTCAGGAAGGTCGCGGAAGATTTAGACAAGTGGACCGGGAAACAAGCCTTCAGGCTTTGAT
>JANLTD010001079.1:0-3031 GCA_031362765.1 Acidobacteriota bacterium
AGCAAGGGCGCATTTTGCGACGCGGAAAAGTCAGTTTTAACCAAAGATTCATTTCCGCCCTTGCTCACGCGCGGGCTTCCGCCTTCATTGGCGGTCGCTTTGACGAGCGCGAAAGGGTTTTCTGCAGAGGCAAGCGATTCATAAATCTTATTAGCCGTCGCATTGCCGACGCTCGGGATCATTTTTAATATTCGTTTCCAGGCGAGTTCGTCACGCGGATTGACGATAATGCGAAGATAAGAGATGACATCTTTGAGATGCGCCTGCTCAAAAAACCGCACGCCTGATTGAACGCGATACGGAATGTTGCGGCGCGTTAATTCAAGTTGTAATTCGAGCGAATGATAATGCGAACGATACATCACGGCGATCTCTTCGAGGGACGTGCCTTCGTCCCTTAATTCCAAAATTCTTGACGCGATGAACGCCGATTGCTGTTCGACGTTTGAACAGGGAACGAGCGCGGGTTTGAATTCGCGCGATTTTTTGACCGCTTGCAGCATTTTCGGAAACTGTTTGCGGTTGCAGGCGATCGACGTATTGGCAAGTCCTAAAATTTCGGGCGTGCTTCGGTAGTTCGTTTCGAGCTTGTAAATCTCGGCTTCGGGATAACGCTTTGGAAATTCGTAAATATTCGTAAATTCCGCGCCGCGCCACCCGAAAATGCTTTGCGCGTCGTCGCCGACGACCATCACGTTACGGTGTTTGTCCGCGAGCAGGTCAATGATCTCGGCTTGGAGCCGGTTGGTGTCCTGATATTCGTCAACGAGGATATGCTCGAATTGTTCGGCGTAAAGGTCGGCAATTTCGGGCTTGGTGATCAAAAGACGTTTCCAGTTGAGCAGCAGATCGTCGTAATCCATCACGTTTCGCTCTTTCTTTCGCGCCTGAAAGATCATATCAACCAGTTTGATCTGTGAGGTGAGCATTTCAAAATACGGATATTTTCCGATGACCACATTTTCGATCGGCAGGTCGGTGTTGTTGGCATACGAAATGATGTCCTGAATGACTTCCGCCTTTGGAAAACGCTTGGCTTTCGTATCAATTCCCGCTTCGTCAATGCAGACGTTGACAAATTCTTTGGCGTCTTCCGAGTCAAGGATCGAATAATTCGAATCGTAACCGATCGAAACGGCGTGCCTTCTTAAAATTAAATTGGCGATTCGGTGAAACGTGCCGCCCCAAATGCGATGAACGTTTTGGCTGCCGGTCAGATTTTCAACGCGCCGCAGCATTTCTCTTGCGGCGCGATTGGTAAATGTCGCGAGCAGGATCTTTTGGGGCGACACGCCCTGCTCGATCAGATAAGCGACGCGGTAAGTGATCGTGCGCGTCTTGCCCGTGCCCGCACCCGCGACGACCAAAGACGCGTTTGGTTTCGCCGTCACGACGCGAAATTGTTCGGCGTTGAGTTCCTCGCGGTAACGAGTCAGTTTTTCGGGCAGCGAACCTTCATCGCGTTTGATGACGTATTTTTTCATTGAAGATTTATTTTACTTCGGCGGATGTTCGCCGACAAGGCGCAGGAGTTTCCGCAAGTTAAGGAGATTTTTGCGATTTAGTTTTACGGTTTGGATCGTGGCGCGACCTTTGGCGGTCAAGCCGATGATTTGCATAAAATCCGCGCTCCATTTGAAATGTTTTTTCCAAACGTCGCGGCGCGGATTGTAAAGCACCGCCGTTTCGCCGGTTTTTATGTCGAAGCCTTGCGTTCGATGTGATTTGAATTTGTTGCAGCCCGAAAACGACAGGGCGAGATTCGACAGAGTAGTTTTGCCGCCTTTGGAAATGGGTTGAATATGTTCGACTTCAAAAGTTGAATTTGAATATTTTTCGGGTGACAGACAATATTCGCAAAATCCTCTTGCCCGCGCGAAAACTTCTTTTCTTTGAGTTTCGTTTGGGCGATTAGCCATAGTTTTTGGGCTTGATGTTTAAGTCTTTGATTACTTCATCGATTGTCGAACTACGGATTTTGGCGATTTCGATCAAACATTTCAAGCGTTCAACGCCTAAAGTTTCTAATTCTTCAGTCAATTCGACCAGCGTTTTATTTTCTTCGGGCGCAATGCGCTCGGCGCGAAATTTTTTGAGCAGGTTGCGGTAAAGCTTTTCTTTTTCGGGCGAAAGAGTAAATTCATTGAACTTGGCAATCAATTGCGTTTCGCGCTGTTTTGTCTGTCTCGCATTTTTGAAAAAACGTTCAAATTCCTTTGAAGGCAATCGAACGACTGCGTTCAAAAGATTTTCGGTCGGAACTTCGAGATTTGCCATAAATTTACCTCTGAAGATAAATTTAACACAGAAGTTTGGGCAAGCGAAATACTACAAAAAGCCTCTGTCGAACACGGCAGTTGCAAAGTCGGAAGAAAGATCGGTGCGCCCGCGGAAAACGCGGAAAACACGGAAAAAAAGCGCGAAATATTTAGGTGTGGGTTGTACTTTCCGCGTTTTCCGCGTCTTCTGCGGGCAATTTCTTAAACGTTCTCAAAAATCAATTCGTTTGATGGCGACTTTGCAAGAGCCGTACTCTGCCGAATAAATTTGGCAAAGGCTCGGGTTTATAATTAATTGGAGATAAGTTTCAAATTGAACCATTGTTCAAATTATTTGACAAAAAAGCGAACGGCAGAATAACAGTTTTGCGATTGCCTAAAACTTGAAAGTTTCAAGCATTGTTTTCAAAGATCAATATCAAAAAACAGAACTGATGGTAGGAAAAATGTTCAACTGTCGGTTAGATAGAAGTTTTTTTAGTGGCATTCTCTTCGAGAGAACAAAAATTCTGACACCCTCTCCCAAGATGGTATATACATCCAATCGTCTTTACTAATCTGGACCGTGAAATTAGAGGATTTTGTCCATCCATGCTTTCCACTCCTGATAGCTTCCAAAGCTAAAAAACTCTTCCAAATCGGCACTCTCCTTTTTCGATCTCGGAAGCGTTATTTTCTTTTTCTTTGTGGGTTGATTGCCAAAGGAATCATTTGTAAGCAGCAGGTTGCCCACCAACTTCTTTTTTGTCAGA
>JANLTD010001122.1:0-5800 GCA_031362765.1 Acidobacteriota bacterium
GCCGGCAGAACTCAGCGGCCGCTCGGCGAGCGGCTTAAACACGTTGATAATCACGCGATTTGGGTTGATCCGAACAATACCGATTATCTGCTTGTCGGCTGCGATGGCGGAATTTATGAGAGTTTCGATAGAGGCTTGAATTGGAATTTCAAAGCTAATCTGCCGATCGCCCAATTTTACGATGTGACAGTAGATAGCAACCTGCCTTTTTACAATGTTTACGGCGGAACGCAGGATAATAATTCACTTGGCGGTCCGGCGAAAACGCGAAACACGGCGGGAATCGTCAATTCCGACTGGATCGCGACCAATGGCGGCGACGGGTTTAAGTCGCAGGTTGATCCGCTTGACCCAAATATTATTTATGCCGAAAGCCAGAACGGCGGCCTGATTCGGTTCGATAAGCGAACGGGCGAACGGGTCTGGATCGCGCCGATCGAAGGTGCCGGCATCGAATCTCAGCGTTACAATTGGGACTCGCCATTCATCATCAGCCCGCATTCAAATACACGGCTTTATTTTGCCGGACACAAGCTCTATAAAACCGATAATCGCGGCGACGATTGGAAGGTCATCAGCGGCGATTTGTCACGCGGGCTCGATCGCAATGCCTTGCCGGTGATGGGCAAGATCTGGGGACCTGACGCGATCGCGAAAAATCAATCAACCGCGCTTTACGGCAATGCCTCGGCAGTTTCGGAATCGCCGAAAAAAGCAGGTTTGATTTACGTGGGAACTGACGACGGACTTATTCAGGTGACGGAAAACGACGGGCAAAACTGGCGAAAGATAGATAAGATCGCGGGGGTTCCCGAGAATAGCTACGTGACCCGCATTGTGGCTTCAAGCCACGACGCAAATACGGCATACGCACTTTTTAACAATCATCAAAACGGCGATTTCAAACCATATATCGTAAAAAGCACCGATGCCGGAAAAACCTGGACCGCGATCAACGGAAATTTGCCCGAACGCGGTTCGCTTTATGCGATCGCCGAAGACCAGCTTGATCCGAATCTGCTTTTTGTCGGTACTGAATTCGGTTTCTTTTTTACGGTTGACGGTGGCGCAAAATGGATCCAGATGAAAGGCGGTTTGCCGGTCATCGCCGTTCGCGATATTGCGATTCAAAAAACCGAAAACGATCTCGTGATCGCTACGTTCGGCCGCGGAATTTACGTGTTGGACGACTATTCGGCTTTGCGGCAGACAAAAAAGGAAACTCTCGAAAAGCCGTCGCTGCTTTTCCCGGTCAAGGATGCTTTGATGTATGTCCGCTCGAATGCTTCGTTTTCGGGTTCGCAGGGAGCGTCATATTTTACCGCACCAAATCCGCCGTACGGTGCGACTTTTATGTATTATTTGAAAGAAGCACCAAAGACTTTGAAGCAAAAAAGACAGGAAGCCGAACGCGAAGCCGAAAAGAAAAAACAGCCGATTCGTTATCCGTCAATTGAAGAACTGCGGACCGAATCCGAAGAAGAACCGCCCGCTTTGATCTTTACGATCACCGATTCCGATGCGAAGATCGTTCGCCGTCTAACGGTTCCGGCGGCGCAAGGCGTTCAGCGTGTGGTTTGGGATATGCGGTTTACGGCTCCTTCGATTCCGGCGACACCGCCGCAGCTTCCGCCGGGCTTTACGCTTCCCGACGGTTTTTCACTTGGCCCGCAAGGCTTTCCGGTGATGCCCGGAAAATATAACGTGTCAATGGCGATGCGTGTCAATGGCGTGGTTACTTCGCTGCCCGGCTCGCAAACGTTTAATATTGTGGTCGAAGGCCGCGAGAAGATGACCGATGCGGAACGCGCCGTTTTGGCTGAATTTCAGCAGAAAGTTTCGACGCTGCAACGCGCCGTCAGCGGAGCAGGCGATGTCGCAGCCGCCACCAAAACCCGCATCGGTTTGCTCAAACGGGCGGCTCAGGACGCGCCGGTTGACAATAAAATGCTGATCGAACAGGCCGATGTCTTCGATAACGAAATTGACTTTCTGCTCAACGCACTTCGTGGTAATCGTGAAAATTCCGACATTCCGCCGCCTTCGATAAGTTCGCGGATCGGCAACATCGCCGGAACGATCAGGCTTTCGACCATTAAACCGACGCAAACTCAGCTTGATCAATACGATCTTTCAAGTGCGGAATTCAAGCCGGTTTTAGCGAGACTAAAGAAACTGGTTGAAATTGATCTGCCGGCATTTGAACGATCGCTCGAAGCCGCCGGAGCGCCGCTGACGCCCGGACGTTTGCCGCAATAATTGTAACTGCTTAGGTCTTTGGTTTTTGGTTTTTAGTTTTTTCAATGGAAACCTGATGATTTTCAATCAAAATTTCCGTAAAATAAGTGTATCGGTGAGAGATTCAACGCCAATTCGGTAATTTTTACTAAAAACCAAAGACGAAAGACCTAAACAATTACATTAAAACCGCAAATACTCGCCAATTACCGGAAGCAAAATCTAAAATTCGGCGAAAGTCCAGGATTGGGATTGATTTTTAATCCGCAATCCGACATCCGAAATCCAAAATTTGGATCTGCTGATGCTCTTGTCAATTGGTTTTCGCCGTAACGGCTAAAGTCTCGTATTCGCAAACCGCAAGTCTCAAAATTTTTTTTCGGCTCAAATCATCACAAAATCGGCGCAAATCATAATCTGAGGCGATTTGCGGTCGGCGGAAATGTAGTCTCGAAAATGTCTTACAAAAACAAATTAAAGAGGCAACAAATATGAACAAATTATTTTTAGCGGCAATCATCGCAATTTCAATTTTCGCAAGCAACGCTTTTTCGCAAGCAAACAAAACCTTTTTCCAAACCATTGAAGGAAAATGGCAGGGCACGCTTGAATATCAGGATTACACATCCGATCGGCGTGTGACTATGAACACGGTCATCACTTTTAAGTCTTCGCCGGACGGTAATTCGGCGGAAGTTTTTACGATCTATGACGATTTCGGCAAAATTTACAAAGAAAACGGCAAAGAACGATTTGACCCTGCCGCCCGGAAATTCTTTGACGACGACACCGAATTCGCAATTGAGTCAAATGCTGACGGGAAAATTGTCTTAATCGGGAAAACAAAAGACGGCGACACGGTTGAACCGACACGCAAAACAATTACTTTTACGAAAGACACTTTAACAATTTTGAAAGAAACGCGCGCACCCTGGATGTTTCGCCATGTCTATACCTTAAAACGAGTCATTGAAAACAAACAGCCTGACGTTGTGCTTTCAACTCAAAAATTAAAGGAAGATTTCGCCGTGTTCAAAAAGACTCTGACAACGATTCATCCCGGAATCTATCGTTACAATATGCCCGAAAGTCTGGAGAAAGATTTTACCGAGCTCGAAGCAAAGCTGAGCAATCCGATCACGGAAGGCAAATTTTTTATCCTGATTTCGCAGTTTACCAATAAACTCAGGTGCGGGCACACTTACGCCAATTTTTACAATCAAGATAAAAACCTGAAAGAAAGACTTTTTGATCAAAAAAACTATCTTCCGTTTTATTTTGAAATTGTTGACGGCAAAATGATCATCACGGCAAACGCTTCGTCAAAAACCATCGCGCCGGGAAGCGAAATTACAAAGATAAACGGCGTGGCGGTTAAAGAAATTATCGAAAAACTTCTGACGGTGACAAAAGCCGACGGCAATTCAACGCTCGAACATCGCATCAATTCAATCGATTTAACCCGCAACGAAGCTGAAAGTTACGCGCTTTTTGATTGGTATTTCCCGCTTTTCTTTCCCTTGACGGACGAGATCTACACCATTGAAGCCTTTGATTTTGCTAAGAAAAAAGAAACGAAATTTCAAATCTTAGCAATGACCAAAGCCGAACGAACCGCGGAGATGGCAAAGCGTTACGGTCATTCGCCGACCTACGACGACGGCTGGAAATTTGAGATTCAAGACAACTCCACCGGCTACCTGAAGATCGAAAATTCGATCACCTGGCGGCTCAAAACGATCAAATTCGAGGAATTTCTGGCAAAGGCTTTTGCCGAACTTCGCACCAAGAACATTCAAAATCTGATCATTGATCTGCGCGGAAACGGCGGCGGAAGTATGGATCCGGGCTTTGAATTGGCGCGCTATTTGGCAAAGGAAAAGCTTGCGCCTTACGCCCAAAGCCGCCGTCTTGTCCGAAATGTCGCGGCGCAGCCCGATCTGGCGAAATATCTCGACACTTACGATGACGGACTAAAATTTGCCATCCAAAACGGCGTGCCCGCAAATATGTTTCGCAAATTTGACGATAAGTATTTTGAGATCATCGGCCGCGAGAATTATCCGGCGGTCGAACCTTACGCCAATAATTTTCAAGGCCGCGCCTTCATCATTGCAGATTCGAGCAATGCTTCCGCGACGTTTCAATTTCTCGATTTTGTCAAAACCAACAAGCTTGCGCAGATCGTCGGACAAACGACCGGCGGCAACCGGCAAGGCATCAATGGCGGTAATTATTTCTTTCTCTATTTGCCAAACTCAAAAGTCGAGATTGATATTCCCGTCTATTTTCAATCGCCGTTGAAAGCTCAAAAAGACGAAAGCGTAATTCCCGATGGTTTGGTCAAAAAGCAAACGGGCGACATCGGCAACAATTTTGACCGTGAAGTTTCGGCGGTAAAGGATTTGATAAAGAAGAATTGAACTGAAAATTAAAGACGTAGGAAAATGCAAAAAATAACTTATAACGTAATGCCTCAGATAGAAGAAATTTTCAAAGTAAACTAAGTCTTTAAGACTGGAGCGCAAGACATCCCTGCTTGCCTGAGCGCATGGCGCGAAAACAGCGTTTGTGAGCCTCGTACAGTCGAAATTAACAAAGCTTTTTCGCGTCGAAACGACGCTCATTGCAAGCAAGGATGCTCGCGCTCCAGTCTAAAGTCTTTGGTTACTTTGAAAGTAACTTTTTACTGACGCACTACGATCGTCGGCATTTTTTTGTTGCTTTCGCGCGTGGTTGTTAGTTAGACTTTAAATAATGACTTTTAAGGAACTATCGGAAAAACTTTCGCTCGCCGGGTACGAATTTTATCGGCGCGGTTGGGTGATGGGAACGAGTGGAAACCTGAGCGCGAAGATTTCCGATAACCCGCTGCGCCTGTGCATCACGGCAAGCGGTAACGATAAAGGCGCGCTCGACGAAACGCATTTTCTCGAAATTGACGACAACAGCGAGGTTTTGCAAGGTTTTGGCCGGCCATCGGCGGAAACGATGATCCATCTGACGATCTATCGAATGCGGAAAAATACGGGTTCGATCCTGCACACGCATTCGGTTTGGGGGACGATTCTTTCGGACGTTTTTTTTGAGAATGGAGGAATTGAGATCGAAGGCTACGAAATGCTCAAAGGACTCGCGGGTGTGAATACTCACGAACATAAAGAAATCGTCCCGATCGTCGAAAATTCGCAGGATTATATTGCGCTGTCGCACGTGATTGACAATGTTCTGCGCGAAAACCCGAACTGTCACGGCATTTTTCTGCGCCGCCACGGACTTTACACGTGGGGCAAAGATGTCGCGGAAGCACGGCGGCAGATCGAGATCTTTGAATTTTTGTTTGAAGTTTTGGGCCGCAGTTTGAAGTAAACGCGATGTCTGACCGAAATCGAAGAAACGGCAGCGAGCTTACGGCTCTTACAAAGTCAGAGGTTTTTCTGAGAATTGTCCACAATGTTCGTCTTGCGGGCGCAAAGCAACCCTTCCTGACCTTAAATTTGCTGTTACTTCTTTGATAAACCTTAATCTTTTCTCAATTTAAATGTGAAAATTAACTGATAAA
>JANLTD010001132.1:0-9497 GCA_031362765.1 Acidobacteriota bacterium
AGCGCTCGAATATTATGAACAAATTTACGCGGTCAATGTTGATTACCGCGATGTCAGCGCACGGCTTGAGAATCTGCGCGAACATCAGATGGCAATGTAATTGTTTCGTAAATTTACGCTAACAATGAGGGTCAGGTTGAAAAAAACTGACCCTCATTGTATCTGATGAGGTCTTTGGCTTTTGGTCTTTGGTTTTTGGTTTTTTCAATGGAAACCCGTTGATTTTCGATCATGCTTTCAGAAACATATGCGGATTGGTGAGAAATTCATCGCCAATCGGCAATTTCTTTCAAAAACCAAAGACCAAAAACCAAAGACCTCATCAAAACACTTACTTTTTACAAGCAGATTCGGGCAATGCCGCGACTTGTTCAAAACGGTCCTGGTAGTTTTTCGCGTATTGTTCAATATTATATTGAATTTTGTTGAAGACGGAGCAATAGTAGATCTCATTGCTGATTCTTTCTTTCAAATAAGACATCGCATTTACCTCGCTCCAATATTCACGATTTTCCCATATTTTGACCGGCGTTCCGCCCATTTTATCGGCTAATTCGACCAATTCTTTGTCGCGTGAATTGCGGCCGTTTTTCAGAAAGATCGAAATATATTCGGGCATCAGCTTGGTTTGAATCTGAATGGTCTCGCGGTTTGCACCCGCGGTTTGATTGACGTGCCCGATTTCGTGAATGATCTTTGTTGCCGCCAAAAGTGAACTACTGATTGAATACTGATCTTCATTTGAAAAGAGGGAATTCATCACCGGATAATAAATCGGGTCGGGAAAACCTTTGTTTAGCTGACTTCCGAGCGTAATGGTCGCACCGGCTAATTTGCCTG
The DNA here is from genome assembly GCA_031362765.1 of Acidobacteriota bacterium. Taxonomy (GTDB): domain Bacteria; phylum Acidobacteriota; class Blastocatellia; order Pyrinomonadales; family Pyrinomonadaceae; genus JAFDVJ01. Next base: position 841 of record JANLTD010001132.1, read on the forward strand.
TTTCGTCCCACAAATATTTGTCGGTGTCGGCACCTTGTCCGCGCTTTTCGGAAATTGTGATCGTTAAAATAAAACTTTTGTTGTCGGCGTAGGCTTCCCATTGTTGGCGGCCGAATTCGGTAGAAAGGATTTCTCTTTTCCATTTCGCGTATCTTTCGCGGTATTTGTCGGCAATTTCTTCGCGGATTCCGCCGTCAAGCGGCGTTTTGATGATCGTCTGCTGAATAGTCCCAGACTCAGCCGAAAAACAGCGGAAAGATTCTGCGTAAACCGAAGCATTTGCGACCGCAAAAACGATAAAAACAAGCAGAAAGCGAGCAATCGGACGTAAAATTTTCATCAAATAAAAACCTCCTGAGTTTTTTGAATGCCGATTTATCAAATACGAATTGTAAGAGTTTTAACTTACTCCAATCTTTACCTAAAAGTCAAGATTTATATAGTTTGCAATGGTAATGCGTCCGTAAAAAGTTATTTTCACAGTAAACTAAGGCTTCAAGACTGGAGCGCAAGCGTCCCCGCTTGCCATGAGCGTTGCTTCAACGCGAAAAGCCTTGTTAAACTCGACCGTTTGAGGCACAGAAAAGCCATTTTCGCGCCCTGCGCTCAGGCAAGCAAGGATGCTCGCGCTCCAGTCTTGAAGTTTAAGTTTACTGTGAGAATAACTTATCACTGACGCATTACCTTGTGCCGATCATTAATCAGACCAAGGCGCGGGTTTGCGAACCCAGCTGTGATTTTTGAGGTCGGCGAGCAATTCATCGGATAATTTTCCCTGATCGCTCGACGCGACGTTTGATTCAACGTTTTTTAATTTCCGCATTCCGGGAATGATCGTCGAAACCGTCGGGTTGCTTAAAATAAACCGCAGAGCCATTTCCGCCATCGAAGAATTTTCGGGGACGAATGGTTTTAGCGCATCGGCTCGTTCGACGCTCGGAATCAGATTTTCGGGCGTAAAATAGCCTTTGCGCCAATCGCCTTCGGGAAATGTCGTGTCTTTGGTCAACGTTCCCGTCAGAGTTCCTTCATCAAAAGGCACCCGCGCAATGACGGCGACGTCCATTTCATCACAAGCGGGAAATAGTTCGTCTTCGGGATTCTGATCGAAAATGTTGTAGATCACTTGCACCGAATCAATTTTTCCGCTTCGGACAGCCTTGACGCCGTTCCACGGTTCCCAACGATTTATCGAAATTCCGCAGGCATTGATCAAACCTTGCCGTTTTAGCGAATCGAGCATCTCAGCCCAGCCGTCAGCATTCGCCCAATCGTCGTTCCAGGTGTGAATTTGGAGCAGATCGAAACTTTCCAGGTTAGCGTTTTTTAAACTTTTGTGCAGAAATTCCTCGATATGTTCGGGTGGATAACATTCTTCCAAACTATATTCCGGCAAGGTTGGATACTTCATGTTTTTCGGCGGGATCTTGGTCGCCGTATAGATCTTTTTGTCCGCATTGGCGCGAACCAATTGCCCCAAAAGATTTTCGCTGCGTCCGTCGCCATAAACAAATGCCGTGTCGAAAAAGTTACAACCCAATTCAACGGCACGCTGCAAGGATGCCAAAGATTCATCATCGTTTGAGCCGCTCCAACCGCCCATTCCCCACATTCCGTAGCCGATGTCGCTGACCTGCCAGCACGTTCTGCCAAATTTTCTATATTGCATAATTTTCTCTCTATTAATTTGTGTTTATTAAGTTTTCGTATTTGTTCGGGTTTTTGGTTTTGTCCAAGTCAAACTCGTTGATTCTTAATCAAGATGCGCGGAAAATATGCCAAAAATGTAGAAAGTTCATCTACAATCTGTAATTTCTTTCAAAAAACCAAAAACCAAAGACCAAAAACCAAAGACCAAAAACCAAAGACCTACTCAAATACAATTTTCTTTAACTTTGATAAATTTCTTCTACCAACAGCGCGATGCGTCTGCCGATTGTGCCGGTAACGGCATTTTCCACGTTGTTTAAGACGGCTTCGGTAAAATCGCTTATCAGCGGTTGATGAACATTGCCGGCAGGCGCGTGCGCCTCGGTTCGTTCGTCGTTGCCGATCCTGATTTTCATCACCGCGCCGTTAAGCACCGGAATATGAATTGAGCCTTGTGTGCCGAAAATCTCGAGCGTGTCCAGCGGTTCATTTGCCGCGTGCGTAACGGTTAAATTTGCGCAAGTTCCGCTCTCAAATTGAAACAATGCAGAAGCCGTGTCTTCGACTTCGCGCCCGAAAACAGAGTTTGAAACGATGCTTTTAAGGTCCCTTATTTCGCCGAAAAGATTTTCAAGAACTTCAATCCGATGGCAACCGAAATCCATCATCGGGCCGCCGCCGCCGTTTTCTTTTTCAAGCAGCCAATAGCGCGAATGTTCGGGCGAAGGATCAAAATATTCAAAGGCGTTGATCTGTGCAAGCGCCGGTTTGCCGATTTCGCCCGACGCGATTATTTCTTTGACGCGATTTATGATCGGATAAAAGCGCCGATAATAAGCAATGCCGAGTTTGACGTTGTTTGCGTTGCAGGCGGCAATCATCGTATCGCATTCCGCGATGCTCAAAGCCATCGGTTTTTCGCATAAAATATGTTTTCCGCGTTCGGCGGCGGCAATCGTTTGTTTTGCATGAAGATCAACGGGCGTCGCAACATAAACGGCTTGGATTTCGTCATCGGCAAGCAGGTCTTCAAATTTCGGAAACCATTTTTTTGCACCAAATTCGTTCGCAAATTGCTTAGCGCGGTCGGCGCGCGCCCGGGTGACCGCAACGAAATTGCAATTCGGCAGATCGCGCAGAGCGGGCGCAATTCGTTTTCGTGAAATATCGCCGGCGCCGATCAATCCCCAATTAAGTTGCTTCATAATCTTGCAAAAAAGTTCCAATGGTTGCGTCGGCCGTTAATAAAACTCGTCCAAAACTTAACAAAATGCGGCGAAATCATTATAATTTATTGTCGCTGTAAATGCCATTTAAAGCGAGATTTTATAAGTTCGCTAAATTAGTGATAAATTAATAGCTTATGGTTGAAAGACTGACAGTCGTGCTTTTTATTCTGCTCTGCTTTTTGTTAGGCTTGAGTCTGACGCTTTTTCCGTGGTTCAATCTGAATGGCGATTGGGGCGACAATTATTTGCTCGCCTTTGTTTCAGAGAAAGCCGGATTGCCGATCTTGCGCAGCGCGGTTTCTTCAAACTGGTTTCGCGGTGCAGTCACCGGCCTCGGAATTCTGAATCTTTTCATTGCATTTTGGGAAATGGCGCATTTTAATGAAAACGTTGAGATGTTAAAGAACGGCGAAGAGAATAAAAAGTAAAAAGGCAAAAGTGAAGAGATTATTTGAGCGCAAGCCTTTGATTTATCTGATTACCACGGGAGAACTGACGACTGAAAATTTCTCTGCAAACTCTTGCGCAACTATCGAAATCATCAAAAAAGCTGTCGAAGCGGAAATTTCTTTGATCCAGATCCGCGAAAAACAGATTTCCGCAAAGATGGTTTTTGAACTCGCCGCAAAAGCCGCGGAAATTACAAGAAACACAAACACAAAATTGCTTGTCAACGACCGCGCCGACATAGCGCTGGCGGCCGCCGCGGACGGCGTTCATTTGACTTCCGGATCGCTTTCGGCAGAGATAATTCGCGCAGGTTTTCCGGAAGATCTTATTATCGGAGTTTCGGCGCACACGTTAGCGGAAGCCGTCGAAGCAAAACTGATGGGCGCGGATTTTGTGACCTTCAGCCCGATTTTTGCGACCGATTCAAAGGTAAAATATGGTGCGCCGCAAGGCACTTTTGCATTGCGCGAAGTCGTCGTAGCCGTTCGAGCGTTTCCAATCATTGCGCTTGGTGGAATTGAAGAGAACAATTTTAGCGAGGTTTTAAAATCGGGCGCAAGCGGTATTGCCGCGATTCGTTCTTTGAACAGCGCGGAGAAGTTATCTGAGATCGTGAAGAAAATTTCTAGCTTCAAAATAGCTGAAAGCGGATAACCAACAATTTCAGAAACTTAGCTAAAAGCTATCAGCTAATCATTGCTGAGCGGTCTAAAAATTGCAAGGGCTTTGAAAACTAAGAAAATCTGCCTACGAAAGACACGAAAAAAACAAAAAAAACATTTTTTCCAAATCTTCTTTCTTGATTTCGTTTCTTTCGTGTGTTTCGTAGGCAAAAATCTTAAAATATTTCATAATTTTCAAGTGAGCAATAACTGTGCCGCTCAGTAATGTCAGCTAATAGCTTTTAGCTATTGCGGGAAAATGATCGTTAATCATCAAAATTGTCGAGTAAAAATGAATAAATATTATCTGAAAATAGGGTTGGGTTTATTAAGTTTTGCAGTTATTTCGGCAGTCGTCATTCCATCCGAAGAGGTTTCGGCTCAGAAAAAAAGCAAAACGATGACCGTTACAACAAAATCGCTTTGTCGGGCAAATGAACAAACGATCTGGAGTTGTGCTGTGACGACGAAAAACAAGACCGCTTCGGTATGTGCTTCAAAAGATCTGGCGGAGGATCGTGGGTATGTGCAGTATCGTTTTGGAAATGCCGCCAAACTTGAACTCGAATTTCCGAAAGAACGCAAAGATTCGCAAAAATCCTTTAAGTATTCGCGCTATACGCGCCCGCTGGTGACGATGCTGACGCTTTCTTTTGAAAACGGCGGATTTGTTTATAAAATTCACGACGACGATAATTCGGAAGAAAAACCATCTGTTCGTTTTGCTTCAATTGATATAATAAACGGCGAAGGCAAAGATGTTTCGTCCGTTGTTTGCAAACTTCCCGTGACGGGTTCGCTGATGAAACTCGAAGATCTTGTGCCGCATGATGAAGAAAATTAATAAACAACCTGTCTGTCTGACGATCGCCGGCGTTGACCCATCGGGCGGCGCGGGAATTATTGCCGACGTCAAAACGTTTTCGGCATTCGGCTGTTTCGCGACCGCTGCGATCGCTTCCTTGACGTTTCAGAACACACAGGGCGTTTTTGGCGCGTCGCATCAAACTGCCGCAACGGTTCGTGCGCAGATTTTGCCGATTCTTGATGATTTTGAAATTTCGGCGTTAAAAACAGGAATGCTTCCGACGCGCGAAATTATCGACGAAGTTGCGCGAATTGTTGCCGAAAATAATCTTCGAAACTTTGTCGTTGATCCGGTTGTGCGTTCGACTTCGGGGTTTGATTTGATAGATGACGCGGCATTAAAGGTTTTGATTGAACAGCTTTTTCCTTTATCAACGGTCATCACACCGAACATTCCCGAAGCCGAACGGATCGCCGGGATGAAGATCGAAAGCGTCGCGGACATTCGGCAATCGGCAAAAATTATGCGGGATCTTGGTGCCCAAGCGGTCTTGATCAAAGGCGGACACCGGCCGATTGGGGATTTGGGATTTGGGATCGCAGATTTGGAATATTCGCGCCATTCAGGGGAATTATCTTCACAGGAGAGTTCGGAATCCGAAATCCGCTTTGCGGTGGATTTTTTGTTTATGGACGGCGAAGAATTTACATTTTCGGCCGAGTTTATCGAAACGTCCGCGACGCACGGCACCGGCTGCACATTTGCGGCGGCGATCGCGGCGAATCTTGCCAACGGCAAACCCTTGCGCGAAGCGGTTGAATCGGCAAAGAAATTTGTCACCGAAGCGATCCGCACCGCGCCAAACTTGGGCAAAGGACATTCGCCGATTAATGTTTAGAAGAGGAGACGATGAGACGGAGCGACGAAGCGACGAAGCGACGACGGGACGAAGCGACGAAAAGACAAAACCGCTCAGTCGCTCCGTCTCATCGTCTCTTCGTCTTACTTTGCCGGTTTGAAAATATTAGGTGATTGATAAGTCACGCCGAAGGTGATGCCGGTGCGCGGGCTGAATTTGGTTAAGCCGAAAATAGCCGCTGTGTCAAAGCGCAAGCTGGACGCACGAATTTGTGTGCCGATGCGAAATTGTCCAACGCTTTCGGTTCCCAACGGTGCGGTTCCGCTTCGAGTGTTCAGTCGTCCGTTGACTTCGCTGACGATGTTGATACGGTCGTTGATCTTGAAAATTCCTGCCAGACCGTAAAGAAAGAGATCATTTTGCGTAAATCTTTCAATCGGCGCGGTCATAATCAACAGACCGAGATTGCCAAAAACATTGACCCGCGGCGTTTTGCCCGTCACGCGGCCGAATCTTTTTTGAAGTAGAATTTTGCTGAAAACATTGATCTGATTTGTCCCGATGCCGCGTGCCTGATCGGAATTCGGCATCTCGAAACCGAATTTGAACCCAATTGCCGGCAGAAGTTTTGTTTCGTTGCGAAGTTTGATCTTTGCAGAAACGACAAAATCGCCCGCGTCGTTGGTCGAATTGCCGTCAAGCGCGAGCGGAATCGGCGAAGGTGTGGTTTGCGAATTGATCGCGAGAAAATTTTGCAGCACGCCTTCGATCTGAATTTCGACATTCGGTGCTAAACCCGTGCGGATGCGAATGTCGCCAACACGCGTCAGATCGCCATTCAAACCCGAGAGCGGAAATTTTGCTTTTTGCAGAAAATCAATACCTGCCGCGATCTCGATAGTACCTTCGGGCGTGATGTCAACGTCTTCCGTTAAGAGCGGACGCTGTTGCGTGTGAGCCGTGACACTCGCGGAAAAGATAAAAATCAAAAAGGCAAAGAGGCGTTTCATTGTTTCTAATTTTGGCATTAAAAGCAGCGGTTTGTAAATGCTCTGAAAAGCTAGAAGCTGTTTTAAAAGTCAAGATTGAAAGAAAAGATAAGAAACAGGACGCGGATTTGCGCGGATATTATCAAAAGATATCCGCGCAAATCCGCTTAATCAGTGTTCATCCGCGTCCTATTTCTTAGTTTTAAAACAGCTTCTAAACAGTTTTCGGATGAAAAAAAAAGATTCCGGCAGAGGGGCTGCCGGAATCTTTAGTTTGAAAATAGCGCGATTTAGCGAATGTCAAAACTATTGACCGGAAAATCTCCGCCGACTCCCCACGGAATAACCTGCGATGTATTGTCGAAACTTCTTTGAATCCAGAAATTGCTCTGCGCGCCGGTTGCTCCCGGACGATAAATAGCGAGATCCGTTCTGCCGTCGCCGTCATAATCGCCCTGCGTCGGCGTATCTGAAGTTCTGCCAAAAGTAGTCGTGCGGGTTGTTCCGGTCGAACTTTGCAGAATCCACCAAACCAGCGGCGAAGTGCCTAACGCACCCGTTCTGGCAACGGCTAAATCGTATTTTCCGTCACCGTCATAATCGCCCGGCAAGATATAGTCGGTATTAAAGTTGCCGAATTGTTGATAGGTGATGACGTTGTCCGAACTGCGTTTGATGATGAAATTGTTAGCCGGAGTCAACGCGAAACGATAAACCGCCAGATCGAATTTGCCGTCGCCGTCATAATCTCCCGGAATGGGCGTATCAAAGTTGTTCGTGCCGTCGCCGGTCAATCCAAATGCTTCGACGCGGACGGTTCCGGTGGCGCTGTTTCTGATATACCAACCTGTAACGGCGGTGGCCGACGCACCCGGACGGAAAATTGCCACATCGGTAATGCCGTCGCCGTCGTAATCACGCGCCACGGGTTGATCGCCGTTTAAGCCCCAAGCAAAATACCGGGCGACGTTGTTAGAACTGTTAAGAATCCAGAATGAACTTTGTGCGGTCGGGGTCGCTCCGGCGCGGTAAATGGCGATGTCGGCTTTGCCGTCGCCGTCATAATCGCCCGGTGCCGGAAAATCAGTGTTCGCATCGCCCCATAACACGTTTTGAACTCCGCTCGTGCCGTTTAGATTCCAGTAAGTGATCGGCGCAACTCCCGGCGGGGCAACGTTCGGAAAGCGCAAGATACTGGGATCGGTTCGGCCGTCGCCGTCGTAATCAACCGGACGCTGAACACCGAGCTGACCGCGAATTTCGCCGCCCGGAAAGGCTGTCGAATGAACATTGACATAGCCTAAATGGGCGCGAAGCTGTGAAATCTGCGTCGGCGTGATCACTGCCGAACCCGTGATCGTTCCGGATGTGCCGCCGACCACTCCAAAATTAATTGCCACGCCGGTCGCCGCGCCGATCGCGGCGGGCGCGTGGATGTGACAGTTGTTCTGTGTGCCGGCAAGTCCGGTAAAAACAACCGTGAATTGTATTGTTCCGGCACCTTCATTAAGGACGATCCGAGCATAACCGGTCGCGGTCGTGGCGACGGGGGTTGGAGCTTCCTGGGCGCCGTTCAGATACGCGGTAAATATTTCGGCTTGGGCGGTTGCCGACAGCACAAACATAAAAACTGCAAAAACCACAAAATTGCGTAAATTTCTTTTCATTTTTCCTTCCTCTTCATAAAACCCGTTTTTCAAAGCGAATAAATTGACAAACTGCAAAAAAATCTTTAGTGAGCCGGAAATGTTTGCGTTTTGAACAATGCCGCCAAAAGAAGAAACCGGTTGTTTCTTCGGACAATCAAAGGGCAGTATGCTCCGAAAATAATGACAATTATTCAACGGAATAGTTTTTTGCTGTCTTTTGCACAAAAGATATAACTTTTGATACTTCGTTTATGATCGAAACTTCAAATAGAACTAAACTGCGATAGACTGTAACTCGAATATTAGCTTTCTTAACAGGTAAATGTCAACGGAATTTTGCGTGCTTTATGTAATGCGTCAG
>JANLTD010001203.1:0-1659 GCA_031362765.1 Acidobacteriota bacterium
TCTGAAACTGGCTTGTGCGTCCGCCGGTCTGTTGGTCATTGATGTCAATGCCGTCAAGCAAAATATTTGCCTGATCGCTTCTGCCGCCGGCGACATAACCTTCGCGCGTCACGGCAGGCTGCAAAGTCAAAAGGTCGGCAACTCTTCTCAAATCAGTCGGAAGTTGCGTAATTTGCTGCGGAACAAAGTTGTTTCCGATACTCGCATCTTGCGTATTAACGACCGATTCAATCGTGTTCGATGTAATGTCAACCGTCGCCGAAACATCTCCTGCTTCAAGCGGAAGGGTAAGTTCGATCGGTGAATCAACTAAAGCCTGAACATTCGAGCTGACCAATTTCTTGAATTTGTCGGCTTGAACTTCAATCCGGTAAGTTGCCGGCGGGATTGACGCAAAATTAAATTTACCGTCACTATTTGTGGTTGTTGAACGATCAAATCCGGTGGCGGGGTTTGTCAGTTTGACCGTTGCTCCCGGAACAACTGCCCCGTTTTGGTCAGTAACTGTACCACTAATACCCGTCGTTCCTGACTGGGCATTGATACTGCTTACAAATAAAACCGAAGACAGCATCGTCACTAAAAACAGAAAAACTTTCGTTTTTATAATGCTAAATTTCATAGCTCCTCCTTTGTTTGTTTCGATATATGATAGCGAACGAATGTTTAATAAAATCAACCGAGGCATTTTGCGTTCCATTTCTTGGAAAATGCTTAAACTGCAATAAAATCAGATAAATTATGCCAATATATAATTTACAAGTAACAAAAAAACTAAAGGACTTCGGATAAAATTCAAAATTTCGGGAATGCTTCTGCCAAGATTATACCCATTAATCTGAATTTAGCAAAGAAAAAATCGCCTTTGCCGCAGTCGCACCCATTCCGACCGCGCTGCTGATGGTCGGCGCCAACGGGTTGGCCACGTCGCCGACCGCAAAAATGCCTCTACTGCTCGTTTCACAGTTGCGGTCAACCCCGATGTAACCGTCTTTATCAAGTATCAGTTGACCGCGAAAAGATTCCGTATTCGGCTCGACCCCAACGCGAATCAAAAGCAACTCTATCGGCAAGATCCGCGTTTCGCTATTGGTTAAATTTTTGAGTTCGATAATTTCAACGCGTCCGTTTCCGCAAATTTTCTGAACGGCAGTTTCCGTCAACACTTCGATCCGGGAATGGGTTTTGACCTGTTCGACAAACTCGCGGCGGGCGCGAAAATCTTTTCGGCGATGCACGAGCGTTACTTTCTCCGCCGTTTCCGATAAAATCAAAGCGTTTTCAAATGCCGCGTCGCCGCCGCCGACAATCAAAACTTTTTTATCATGGGCCGCATCGGCATTTTGTTTGCCCGATTCGATAATTCCCTTCCCTCTGAATTCATCTTCGCCTTCGACATTCAATTTGCGCCGCCGGATGCCGGTCGCAATAACAATTGCCGGCGCGGAAAATTTTGTGTTATCGGCGAGCGTGATTTCCTTTTTTTCCAAATCAATATCGACAATTTCCGCTCGTAAATATAATTCGAACTTGCGTTTCTCGATCTGCCCCAGAAACACGTCGAGCAGTTCACGACCATTTCCCGATTCTCTGCCGAGATAATTTTTTATCTCGTTGTACACTCTCAGAAGCTGACCGCCGAGCCGTTCATCTTTCTCC
>JANLTD010000488.1:0-2272 GCA_031362765.1 Acidobacteriota bacterium
CAGAACCATCTGCGGTAGCGGATGGGTTAAATTCAACTTCAATCAAATTTCTTTTTTCGGGCGATCTCGGGCATTACGACCAGCCGATCCTGAAGGATCCCGCGCCGCCGCCGGCGTGCGATTATCTGATGTGCGAATCAACCTACGGCGACCGCCTGCACGGGGAAGTCACATCGGACGTGAGATTTGCCGAGATTCTTAACGAGGCTTACAAACGCAACGCGCCGATCCTGATTCCGGCGTTTGCCGTCGGCCGCACACAGGAAATTCTTTATATGATCCGCGAACTCGAAGACGACCACAAGATCCCTTCGATGCCGGTGATCGTTGATTCGCCGATGGCGGCGCAGGCAACGCAGGTTTATAACCGCTTTCAGGAAGAACACGACGAGGAATACGCCTCGATCCTCGCAAAGAAAATTCATCCATTGCGCACCGATTGGATGAAAACGACTTCAACGCGTGAAGAATCCAAGCAATTAAACGATATGAAAGGCGCGCGGATCATCATCTCGGCATCGGGAATGCTGACCGGCGGACGGGTTCTGCATCACGCGATGCGCGTATTACCTAACGAGGACGCGACGATTATTTTCGTAGGTTATCAGGCGGCCGGAACGACGGGACGACGAATCCAAAACGGCGACCGCGAAGTCCGCATAATGAAAAATTGGATTCCGGTGCGCTGTCACGTGACGCGCGTCGAAGGCTTTTCCGCGCACGCCGATTGGAAAGCCGTTCTGCGCTGGCTTCACGGTTTACCAAACTCGCCGAAAGCCGTTTTCACGACGCACGGCGAACCCGAAGCGGCTCAGGCGATGGCCGGGCATATCCGCGACGAATTCGGCTGGAATGTGGTCGTGCCGCAATATGAGCAAACGATTGAACTAATGTGATAAAATCAATTTTGACAAAAAATGAATCAAACAACCGAAAATTTAATCTTAGCCGCGAAACAACTTTCAGAGGCTGAAAGGCGCGAGGTTTTGGTGCGTTTGTGGGCGGAAGATGAACTGAATGAAGCGGGAAAAGTTTGGAAAAGCGTTCGGTTCGGCAAGAACTTAAAGGTTGTCGCTTACGCGCCGGAGCAAGAAAGATTTGTTGGAGATTTGCGCGAACTTTTGCTCAAAGGCTCTTTGGCACGGATCGAAAATGAAGAAGAAGGAACTTGCGAAATATACGGTGCAGACCGGACTTTTTACGTTACGATGTCGCCGAAACGCGAATTTGTCGCGCTTTTAAGTTCGTGGCTTCCGTTTGAACCGCCGCGTGAATTTAATCTTGAGGAAATCGGATAATGGCATTTTTGCGCGACGACGAGATTCGACGGGTTTTAGCACATCTCAGAAAACAGATATTCGATTCAGAACAACTTGCCGAAATTGAAGACGAATTAAAAAGCGAATTCGGGACGGAAATTTTGCGCGAGCCTGAAATCCTTTCCTATTTTCCCGAACAAGAAATCGAAAATAATTTTACCGAAACGATTTGGAATTTACGAATTATTTCTTATACTTCAATGCGAATGGTGCAACGGGGAATTGACATTGAGTCAATTACTGATTTGTTCAATAAGTTTCTTAAATTTTGCGATGAGAATGAAGAAATAATTACCGTCGGCGCGTATTCGATTTTCGGCAGACCAAATCCGCAAAGTCCGAAATTGACGCTTCGCCTTGATATTGACGAAATTACGGACAAACAGGGAAAAGCACATACCGTTACGATTTTTGTCGGACGCGGAAATACGGAAAATATAACCGAACTTATTTTGTCATAAAATTCTCCGATTGTGTCGCACGGTGTCTAAAAAGGTTGACCTCAAACAAAATCGGCGGTAAAATCGCGAAAAATCTGTTCAACAAATTGGAGATCAACAAATGGTCAAAAGTAGTTTTCACGTTTCAATCGCGGCGGTGATTTTATTGCTTTGCGGCGTGAATGCGTCTTTCGGTCAATTCGGCGCGGATGGAACACAGCCTTGCAATCGGACACCGAAGAAAACAACTCCGAAAAAGACAACAACGAAAACTACCGCCAAAAAGCCGCCAACGACTGTTTCCACACCCCAACCTAAATTTGTTGCCAGTGCGCCTGAATTTGAAATGGTTAAGATTCCGAGCGGTAGTTTTAGGATGGGTTCGGAGAATGGCGATGAAAAACCCGCGCATCGCGTCAATATCAGCAAAAGTTTTTATTTGGGCAAGTATGAAGTTACGCAGGCGCAGTGGAAAGCGGTGATGGGGAATAATCCGGGTAGTGCTTCAAATTG
>JANLTD010000062.1:0-3469 GCA_031362765.1 Acidobacteriota bacterium
GCAACAGCCGGAAACAATTTGGGTCGGCACCGAAAAATCCGGTGTGATCGTTTCTCGTGACAACGGAAAGACCTGGCGTTCGGCAAAAGGAATTCCGCCGGATGTTCCGGTTAGTTCAATCACTTCGGACCCGAAACGTCCTGAAAATATTTATGTCGGAACGACCCAGACATTCTATGTCAGCCGCGACAACGGCGAGAACTTTACAAGGCGCGGCGGAAATCTACCGCTCGGAAACTATACGAGTATTCTGATCAATCCGAATAACACGGACGAGGTGTTTATTTCGAGCGCGCTTGAAACGGACGGCGGAATTTATTATTCAAAAGACGCCGGATGGAACTGGAAACGGGTTGATTCCAAAGATATGAAATTACCGAGTCGCCGAATATGGTCAATGATCTTTGACCCGAACAATTCGAGCCGTATCTATGCTGCGACACATTCATCCGGTATTTATCGGATTGACCGTGCGCCCCAGACAGCGACCAACGATGGGCCGACGCGTCCGCGAATTACAACAAACGGAAATTAATCATAAGATAGATTTCAATTTCTTTTTCGGGCGATGTTAAAAAACATCGCCCATTTTTATTTTTGTAGTGGAACATTAGGCTGTGTAATTCTATAATCAAAGTTTCAGGAGCAATAATCAGTGAGTCAAAATTCAGTAAGCCATTGTTTTTCCAATAATTATTCCTTTCAGATCGAAAGTCTTCCGTTTGCGGATATTCAGGGACAATCCCGAATTTTCATTGAATATCAACAAACACCTCTCACTTTGAAAAAATATTATCCGGAAATCGTCGAATCGCACACGCAGATCGCCGCCAGGATTCCGGAAGTGCTGGCAAATCATAAAGCCGATCGAACGTTGCTTTGTGATGCGCTCGAAGAAATGAATGTGTCTTGCGGAGCGGGCGACAAAACTCGCGAAAACATCGAATTGCTGCGCGAATCAGATTGTGTCGCGGTTGTGTCAGGGCAGCAGGCAGGACTTTTTTCGGGTCCGCTCTACACGATCTATAAAGCACTTTCCGCTGTCAAAATGACGGAATGCCTGCGCGGACGCGGATTCAAAGCTGTCCCGGTTTTTTGGATCGCGACCGAAGATCACGATTTTGAAGAAGTTTCCAAAACATTTGTTCTCGGGCGCACGGGCGCGCTTGCCGAATTAAAAAATGAACCGAAACGCTGTTATGAAAATCTACCGGTCGGTACGGTGCAGCTTGACGAATCAATCAAACAAACGGTTGAGGAACTTTTTGAGGAATTCACTCTGACCGAGTTCACTGATGAAATACGCGAATTGATTGACCATAGCTGGTCGCCGAAAACCTATTTTGGCGATGCTTTCGCCAAATTGTTGATGAAGCTTTTCGGCAAATATGGTTTGATAATCCTTTGTCCGCTTGACCCGCGATTAAAACTGCTTGCCGCGCCGATATATACCGAGGCGATAAAAAAATCCGCGGAAATCGTCGCCGCTTTGCGAAGCCGAAGCAGCGAATTACAGGAAGAAGGTTACCACGCGCAGGTTTTGGTCGGAGAAGATTATTTTCCGCTTTTCTGGCAGGCACGAGACAAAACACGCAACGCTTTGAAAAAGAACGAGGCCGGAACTTTTCATACCAAAGATAATTCACGTGAATTTACACTAGACGAACTCGCCGAAATTGCCGAGACGGAACCGACCAGATTCAGCCCGAGCGTTGTTTTAAGATCCGTCGTTCAGGACTATATTTTGCCGACCGCGTGTTATTTCGGCGGTGCGGCGGAAATTGCGTATTTTGCGCAAAGCGGCGAAGTTTATCGAATTCTGAATCGCCCGCTAACTCCGATCTTTCACCGGCAGAGCTTTACGATCGTCGAATCGCGTCACGCAAGGACATTGAAAAAATACGATCTCAAACTAACGGATCTGTTCTCCGGACAGGAAAATCTTTTACCGAAAATCGTTGAGCAATATTTGAATGCCGACACGGCACGAATTTTTGCCGAAGCAGAAGAAAAGATCAATATCGAACTCGACCGGCTCGACCAAAATTTATCGCAAATTGAGCCGACGTTGTCGGAAAATCTTGCAAAACGCCGAAAAAAGATCATTTATCATATCGGTACGATGCGCCACAAATTTCACCATGCACAAGTTCGCAAAGATGCGACGATCCAGCGACAGCTCGAAACGATGTTTGCCGCGCTCCTTCCGAATAAACATCTACAGGAACGAACGCTCAATATCAGCTATTTCCTCAATCGTTACGGGCTTAATTTTGTGGATTGGATCTATGACGCGATTGATCTGGACGACAAAGCGCACCGCATAATCTACCTGTAAATGGTGAGTTGTTCGTGGCTTTTGACGGCGTATGACTAACCACCAACAACTAACAGAAAAATGAACAAAATCAAGATTTTATCCGATAATTTAGCAAATCAAATCGCGGCCGGCGAGGTTGTCGAGCGTCCGGCCTCGGTCATTAAGGAGCTCGTCGAAAACTCGATCGACGCAGGCGCAACGCGGATTCAGGTTGACATCGAACTTGGCGGAAGACGACTGATGCGCGTTTCGGATGATGGCGATGGAATGTTTCGCGATGATGCGATCCTTGCTTTTGAACGCCACGCGACCTCGAAGATCAAGACGCTTGAAGATTTAAGCACGATTCGGACACTCGGGTTTCGCGGCGAGGCTCTGGCTTCGATCGCGTCGGTCGCAAAAGTTGAACTCATCACAAAGATTGAAAGCGACACAGCGGCGACGCGGGTTTGGATCGAAGGCGGAAAGCTGATCGATGTCAAAGATGCGGCGCGAAATAAGGGCACGACCTTAAACGTCCGCGATTTATTTTTCAATACGCCGGCGCGGCGCAAATTTATGCGTTCCGAAGCCACGGAAAATTATCACCTTACGCAGATCATTCAGCATTACGCGCTTGCGCATCCCGAAATTGCAATGACGCTGACCAATAATGGCAGGGAAGTCTTGCGGGTTTCACCGGCCAAAGATCTTCGCGAACGAGCGTTTCAGATCTTCGGTGCAGATTTGATCGAAAGTCTTTTGCCTGTCTCCGGCCGGAGAGAATTTGTCGCCAAAATATCCGGTTTTGTGTCCGCGCCGCGTGAACGACGGACGACGCGAGACGCTCAGTATTTTTTTGTTAATCAGCGGTTTGTCAAAGATAAGACCATCGCCGGCGGATTGCTCGAGGGTTTTCGATCCGTTTTGCCGCACGGTGTTTATCCGGTCGCCTTTTTGTTTCTTGATATTCCGCTCGAAGAAATTGATGTCAATGTTCATCCCGCCAAAACGGAAGTTCGTTTTCGGCGTTCCGAAGCCATTAAAGAAACGATTGCCGAAGCGATTCGCGAGGCTTTGGCAAATGCGGGAATCGTCCGGCAACCTGAGTTGCGGTTGGAAGGCGAATCAAGCAATGAAATAGCTCAGGAATTTCAGATTTCAAATTTC
>JANLTD010000076.1:0-2157 GCA_031362765.1 Acidobacteriota bacterium
TGAAAAGATTTACGGGAAGCCTTTGGATGAAATTGCGAAAGCGGAAATCTTCGAGCCATTGAAGCTCAGAAATACCTTTTATAATCCGCCGCGAAGCCGCCGCGAAGAGTTTGCCGCCTCGGAATTCGGCAATTATTTCGAGAAACAAACCTGTATTGATTTGGGTTATGATGTTTCAAATCACGATTGGCGCGATTATCAGATCTGCGGCGAAGTTCACGACGGCAATTGCTGGTTCATGGACGGCGTTTCGGGCCACGCCGGACTTTTTTCGACCGCCGAAGAAACCTTGCGAATCGCGCAACAGTTCTTGGCTGAAGAATCGGTTTTATTAAAGCCCGGAACGTGTAAACTTTTCCGCACGAATTTCACGCCCGGTTTGAACGAAGCGCGTTCATTGGCGTTTCAATTGGCGGAAACGCCCGAATCAACGGCGAGTGCGGCTTTATCGAAAGACAGTTTCGGACATCTCGGCTTTACGGGAACTTCGGTTTGGATCGAACCCGAAAGCGAACGCATATTTATTCTTCTTACTAATCGCACACACGCGCACCCGCTTCCGTTTATCCTCCTCAATTCCGTCCGGCGAAAGTTTCACGAATTGGCGCAAGAAGGTTTAGAGTCCCGTCTTTAGACGGCAAATGTCAAATTGGAAAGATTTTACTAAAGAAACGGAAAAGCCGTCTAAAGTCGGAACTCTGAACATTCGTTCAACAAACTGTCACAATTGCTTGGCGGCTAAAATTTAAGACATCTAAAATAACAAAAGAACAATCAAAAGTGAGCGTTTTCGCAAAAGAGCGACAATTTGTGTGGAGAAATGAGAGCGATGAAAAAATTTGCGTTGGTTTTAGCTTGGGTTGGTTTGTTTGGTCTTGCGGTTTTTGCCCAAACGGCGCGGCGGCCGCGAATTGTGACGCCTTCGCCGACGCCGACGATCAATGGTGATACGACAATTATTACGACTGATCGAAAACCGCCCGTTCTCCAGGGCGGAAAGATAAATCCGCAGCCGACTTCGACACCGCCCGTTAATACACAGGAAACCATCGAAGACGACAACGAAGTTATCAAGGTGGAAACAAATCTGGTGACGATGCCTGTTTCGGTTCTTGACCGCGACGGCCGATTTATTTCCGGTTTGACGCAGCAGGATTTTCAGATCTTTGAAAACGGCGTTCAGCAAAAGGTCGAATATTTCCAATCGGTCGAACAGCCTTTTACGGTCATCCTGATGATTGATGTCAGTCCTTCGACACAGTTTAAGATCAACGAAATTCAGGATGCGGCGATCGCGTTTGTCAATCAGCTGCGGCGCGACGATAAAGTTCAGGTCATTTCGTTTGACGAACGGGTTCATATTTTAAGTCCGGTGACAAATGACCGCAGAGTTTTACAAAATGCGATTCGGCAGACGGAATTCGGCGACGGGACGAGTATTTATGAAGCGGTTGAATTTGTCATCGAACGACAGCTTAAGCAGATTCCGGGACGAAAAGCGGTCGTGCTTTTCACGGACGGTGTTGACACAACTTCGCGCCGCGCTAACTATCAAACAACGATTCGCGAATCGGAAGAATCCGAAGCGCTCTTTTATCCCATTCGGTATGACACGCAAAGCGATATGAACGGCGGTTATGGCGGCGGAACAACTTATCCGCGCCGTCAGCCAACCGGGATCGGCGGAATTCTCGGAACTATCCTGGGCGGCGGAAATGTAAAGATCGGCAGAGGCGGCGGAGGCGGCGCAGGTTCGAGCTCGGCTGAATATGAAAAAGGTAAAAAGTATCTGGAAGATCTGGCGCGAAATTCGGGCGGCCGCTCTTTTGAAGCGCGCAACAATCTGAACGCGGCATTTTCGGGCATCGCCGAAGAGCTTCGCCGCCAATATTCGATCGGTTATTATCCGGAAACGGTCGGCAAGATCGGCGATCGAAAACAGATCCGCGTCCGCGTAATGCGTGCAAATCTGGTTGTCCGGGCAAAGACCAGTTATGTTGTCGGCTCGAATGATAATAAACTTGCCGGTAAGTAAAGTTTCAACGTGAAAAAGTTTAAAAGTGAAAAAGTGAAAAAGTGAAAAGGTGAAAAAGTTGGCGTGCTTGAAGAGACAAAACTTTTTCACCTTTTCACCTTTAAACTTTTTCACTTTTCTCT
>JANLTD010000077.1:0-2042 GCA_031362765.1 Acidobacteriota bacterium
TTCAAACTCGGCTCGATCTTCTCGAATTTTGAGATCTTCATGCGCTTTCAATCAATTTTGACGATCGCTAAAAATTTACCCATTTTTTTTTCACAACTGCGACTTTCACCTTTTCGATTTTCTGAAAATCTTAAAACAATAGTAACCAGCTAAAGAAACAAAAGTTATAATAAATGACACCCAAAACACCTTATAACCAACCCTCAGCATGATGTCCGCATTATATGCTTTTTGTGCTAAATAACTCATTTTGGGGCTGTTCGGAGAATAAACAATCAAATCAACCGAGTAAACGACGATTGATGAAACTGCCAAGGACAAAAACAAACCAACCACGAGCATTACACAATTGAACAGATAAAATCCGTAATTTGGCCCTCTTTTATTCATCACATTTATCTCCTCTAACTGACTTTTTCAATAAATATATCATTCAAACTCGGCTCGATCTTCTCGAATTTTGAGATCTTCGCACCGTTTTCGAGTAATCTTTTCAACAAGATCTGCTCGTCGGCATTTTCCGCCAACAACAATTCCTTTTCGTCGGCGTGTTCCGTGACCTTTAAGACCAGTGTTTTATCTTCCAAAACATTTTCGCCGCCGACGGCGCGCAGCGCGATCATATTTTTGCTGTAACTTTCTTTTATCTCGCGCAATGTTCCGCCGATAACTTTGCGGGCTTTGTTGATCAGGATAATGTCGTCGCACAATCTTTCGGCAGTTTCCATCAAATGCGTCGAGAAAATTATCGTTTTGTGCTGCGCTTTGAGTTCGGCGACAACTTCGATCAAAAATTCGACATTGACGGGGTCAAGACCTGAAAAAGGCTCGTCGAGAATTAACAAATCGGGATCGTGCAACACGGTCGCGATAAACTGAATCTTCTGTGACATTCCTTTTGACAGGTCGCTCGTTTTCTTTGTTTTCCATTCCGAAAGTTTCATTCGGTCGAGCCAGAAATCAATCCGCTGATCCGCTTCTTTTGTTGAAACATCTTTGAGCGCGGCAAAATATCGAAGCTGATCCTGAACCTTCATTTTTTTATAAAGTCCGCGCTCTTCGGGCAAATATCCGATCTTGTCCTGCAGGTCAGAAGACATCTTTTGTCCGAAAAGTTCGATCTTTCCTTCATCGGGCGCGGTAATTCCGACGATCATCCGAATCGTCGTCGTTTTTCCCGCACCGTTCGGACCTAAAAATCCGAAAACCCGGCCGGCGCTGACGTTAAAACTCAGATCATCAACCGCTGTAAAATCGCCGAAACGTTTAGTGACATTTTCGACCCGCAATGTAACGTTTTTATCGCTCATAGATTTGTCTGTAAGATACCACAACTAAATACGGATTATGAAATTTTTAGTTTATCAAAAGTTGTTATAAAGTTTGAAATACAACAATTTGCCTTGGAGAAAACAAAATGAAAATAGTTTATTGGATCGTGACCGGACTTTTATGTTTAATGATGCTCGGTTCGGCGGGAATGTACATTTTTAATCACGCTGAAGTTTTGACGATCTTTACAAGCCTGGGTTATCCAACCTATATCGTTTATCCATTGGCGATTGCCAAAATCCTCGGTATCATTGCAATCGTCACCAACAAATCAAAAACACTCAAAGGTTTGGCATATGCGGGATTTTTCTACGATTTTCTGCTTGCCGCGTCGGCTCATTATTTCGCCGGAGTTCCGAGTCCGCTTTTAGCGGTTGTCGCATTGGTTTTACTGATTGTTTCTTATATTCTGGACGGAAAAAGAGCCGATTCCAAATCAACTTGAAAATTCCCTTTCAGCTTTCGGGCTTGAATTTATATTTGCCCCTATTTGTTTAGGCTTTGGTTTTTTTGAAAGTAATTGCCGATTGGCATTGAACCTCTCGACACCGCTTATTTTGTGGAGTCTCGATTGAAAATCAACGGGTGTCCATCGAATAAAACCAAAGACCAAAAGCTAAAAACCTATCAGATACATTTTACTTAGAAACTGTGCATAAAAGAGGCAGAAACCCGCGCGTGAGCAAGGGTGCAAAACACTGACATTATAC
>JANLTD010000079.1:0-2953 GCA_031362765.1 Acidobacteriota bacterium
GCTGAAGGCGGCGAAGCGTTTGTTGACGGACTTTATATGCTGTCAGGAACTCAGCACGCCGACACGCATTCGACGATTGACCACACGGTTCCGAACTGCGTTTCTCATCAGAGCTACAAAGGCGTTCTCAATGACAGATCACGCGGCGTTTTTAACGGCAAGGTTTTCGTGCGCGAGAACGCTCACGGAACAAATGCGCAGCAATCGAACAAAAATCTGTTATTATCTAATGATGCGCGTGTTGACACAAAACCGCAACTCGAAATCTTTAACGACGATGTAAAGTGCGCTCATGGTGCAACGGTCGGACAATTAGAGGAAGAAGAGTTGTTTTACCTTCTGAGTCGCGGTTTGAATGAAACTCTTGCGCGTAATCTTTTAACATATGGTTTTGCTGAGGAAATTGTCAATAAGATTGGAATCGAGTCAATCAAAAAGCAATTGGACGAAGCAGTTTTGAATCGCCTGAACGCGAATTTGGAAATGTAAAAAATTATGAGAATCAGAACAAATTTAATAATCGAAGAAGATCTTTTGAAAAGAATTGATGCAATTGCCGGAGAAAAGCACAAACGCGCCGCCGTCATTGAAACCGCTCTGCGCGAATTCATCGCTCGCGAAGAGATCAAGGAAGCAAATAACCCGAAACCCGAAGCAGTTGCCGAAAAAGCCGGTTCGGGAAATAAACGCGCCGGTGTTTGATCGGTGGTTTGGGAATCTTTTGAACGCAAAGTTGGAGGCGTAAAATTATGCAAAATGTCAGAACGATCGAGCCTTTAATTTCAATCTATGATCTCGAAGTATTGCCCGACGACGGCAAAACTTACGAATTATTTGAAGGAGAGCTGAGCGTGGCAAAAGCACCGTCATTAAAACATCAGGAAATAATTACAAACTTTGCGGCAATTTTCGGTGGGTATCTGTGGGAAAGCTCAATCAGGCAAATTTGGGTTAGTCCGGGCGTGATTTTTGATGAATACAACAGCGCGATTCCCGACCTTGTTTTTATTTTCAAAGATCGGATTCCGCAAATCGCTTCGGGCATCCATATTGTCGGCGCGCCCGATCTGGCAATTGAAATTATGTCGCCGGGAACGGAAAATGTGCGCCGCGACCAGGTTATCAAACGTCAAACTTATGCAAAATTCGGCGTCAAGGAATATTGGGTGGTCGAACCGATTGCCGAAGTTATCGAAATTTCGCGTCTTCAGGGAAACATTTTAGCTTCGGTCGGAGTGTTCAGAAACGCCGATAAAATTGAATCGCCGCTTTTGCCGGATTTTAGTTTTACGGTGAAGGACGTTTTTAGGAAATAGTTTTATGACAGCAGTAAAAAAAATGAGCAGTTTTGATGCCAATAAAATTCGCGCGGATTTTCCTGTTTTATCGCCTGAATTCTGCAAATAATTATGGAAACAGCAAAGAAAATATCGGTTACGCTGCCGCAAGATTTATTGAATAGTCTTGATGAAATTGTCGGCAAGACACGGAAGCGTTCAAAGATCATCGAAAAGGCTTTGCGCGATTTCGTGGCAAAGGAAAAGCGCGGCGAATTGAACCGGCGCGATATTGAAATAATTAATAAAAATGCCGACCTAATTAACCGGCAAGTCGAGGAAACTTTGGAGCTTCAGGCGGAATGGTAAGTCGGGGCGAGCTTAACAGAGTTTCAAAACCAACGAAACAAGACCCGAAAAACTTTCGCGTTTTCGTTGTTGTCGGGCGACAGGAAGTTATCGAGTCAAGTTATTCGACCGTGATTTGTGCGCCCGTTTATACAAATTGTTTGGGAATTGAAACGGAAGTTGCAATCGGCATTGACGAAGGTTTGAAACATCATAGTTGTATTCGCTGTGATGAGCTTTTCAGTTTGCATAAATCGGTTTTGACAAATTATGTCGGAAAACTTTCAGAGATCAAGTTACAGGAATTAAACGAAGCGTTAAAAATCGCTTTGGTAATTAAATAATGAAATCAGCATTAAAAGAAATGAGCAGTTTTGATGTCAATAAGATTCGTGAAGATTTTCCCGTTTTATCGCAAATGGTCAACGGCAAGCCTCTGGTTTATCTTGATAACGGCGCGTCTTCGCAAGTGCCGAATCTTGTCATTGAACGCGGTTCGAAATACTTGGCGGAAGAGCATTCAAATATTCATCGCGGCGTTCACTATTTGAGTCAGCACGCGACGAATGCGTATGAAGCGGCGCGTGAAAAAGTGAAAAGATTTATCAATGCGCCGAGTGCCAAGGAATGTATCTTCGTGCGCGGAACGACCGAAGGCGTTAATTTGGTGGCTTATTCCTACGGACGAAAATTTATCGGTGAAGGCGACGAAATTATCCTGAGCCAAATGGAACATCACGCCAATATTATTCCGTGGCAGGTGTTGGCGGAAGAAAAAGGCGCACGGATTCGCGTCATTCCGATGAATGAACGCGGCGAACTTATCATCGAAGAATACGAAAATATGCTCAACGAGCGGACTCGCATTGTCGCGATTATGCACGTTTCAAATTCTTTGGGCACGATCAATCCAATCAAGGAAATGATCGCAACGGCACGTAAATTCGGCGTTCCCGTGCTAGTTGACGGCGCACAAGCCGTGCCGCATTTTCCGGTTGACGTGCAGGATTTGGACGCGGATTTTTACACTTTTTCCGGTCATAAAATGTTTGCGCCGACGGGCAGCGGTGTGCTTTTCGGCAAAAAAGAATACTTAGACAAAATGCCGCCGTATCAAACCGGCGGCGGAATGATTCGCACCGTCACGTTTGAAAAAACGACCTATGCGCCGATTCCCGAAAAATTCGAAGCCGGTACGCCCGCGATCGCCGCCAATATCGGTCTCGGCGCGGCGGTTGATTACCTAAATTCGATCGATTTTGAAGCCGCTGCCCGCTACGAACACGATTTGCTCGAATACGCGACCGAAAAACTCTCGGCGATCGAAG
>JANLTD010000084.1:0-3280 GCA_031362765.1 Acidobacteriota bacterium
TGTTCCCTAAATTTATCCATCGCCTCAACTAAGGCGGACGCAATTCCTTTTTCGCTGACGGAATGTCCGGCGTCCGGGACGACGACAAATTCGGCTTCGGGAAAAGCGAGGTGCAAATCCCACGCGCTTGTCATCGGGCACACAACATCGTAACGACCTTGGACAATAACGGTCGGAATATGGCGAATCTTATCAATATTTTCGATCAGGTAATTTTCCGTCGGGAAAAACGAATTGTTCATAAAATAATGGCATTCGATGCGCGCCAGAGATAACGCTTCGTGCGCGCCTTCCCAATGATTCATTAAATCAGAGTCGGGGAAGAGTTTCGAGGTCGAGCCTTCCCAGACGCTCCACGCACGCGCCGCTGAGAGCTGCACCGCTTCGTCGGCGCTCGTCAGGCGTTTGTGATACGCCGTCATAAAATCGCCGCGTTCTTCAAACGGAATCTCGTCGCGATAGCGTTCCCAAAAATCCGGGAAGATCTCGCTCGCGCCGTATTGATAAAACCATAAAAGTTCTTTGCGCCGCGTTAAGAAAATTCCGCGCAGGATCAACCCCAAACAGCGATCCGGATGCGTGACGCCGTAAGCCAACGAAAGCGTGCTGCCCCACGAACCGCCGAAAACATACCATTTATCAATGCCGATTTTTTCGCGTAAAGTTTCGATGTCGGAAATTAAATCCCAAGTCGTATTTTCACGCAGTTCGGCGTGCGGCGTTGATTTGCCCGAGCCGCGTTGGTCGAACAAAATGATGTGATACGCCTTCGGATCAAAATACCGGCGATACATCGGAATCAGACCGCCGCCCGGTCCGCCGTGCAGAAAGACGACGGGAATGCCTTCCGGATTGCCGCAGCGTTCATAATAAACTTTGTGGATTTCGGAAACTTCCAAAAATCCGGATTCAAATGGTTCGATTTCAGGATAAAGAGTTTTCATAACGTCTCAATGATACAGGAATTTGTTTTGTTGATTCAAACGGCATTTGTTTTTAGAATCTGAAATTTATCGCGCAGCTTTTTCTTTGTGCTAAAATTTTTTGGTCTATGTCATTTCGCAAAATCACATCAATTGCTTTATTTTTGCTCGCAACTTTTAGCGCATCGCTATTTGCTCAAACCAATTCGCCGCAGTTTATCTCGGTTTACGGCAATTTCCGTATCGAACTTTCGGAAAACCCGAATCTGACGCGCGGGCTCAGAAACGAAGATGCGCCCGATAAAGGTGCGGGAATGATTTATGCCTGGGAATCGGAAAACGTCGTTTATACCGTCCTTTACCTTGACCCTTTAGAAGCGACCGACAACGTGACTGCAATTGAACAAGCAAAGAAATTTGAAGAAATTAATCAAAACGTTCGCGAAACCATCAAAAAATACAATGGAATGATAATATTTGAAAGACCGCTCCCGCTTGACGCCGATCCGGGAATGGAAATTCAGGCAGCGATCGGCACGGGCAAGATGATCGCCCGAAATTTTCAGGTTGGTCAGCGCAGTTATTCCCTGCAAGCTGTTCTGCGTGATCTAAATGACGGAAGAAAAGCTTTGAAAGTTCTGGATTCGTTCAAGCTGATCGACGGCAGAGCGAGCGTTCTCAAAAAGATCGCCGAATTTACGCCGAAAGATCTGCCGCCAATACCGATTTTCAAAATGCGGAGATCCGATCTTCAAACAGCGAATTTGAAAGGCAAAGTTAAGACCGTCGGCGAAGAAAGCGAAGATCTGACAGGCGACGCATTTCAGCAAGGACGCATTTTTTCAGCCGAATATTTTTATAATGCAGACGGTTTTCAAACCAGAGAAATCAGCTACGATGTGCGGGGAAATCCTATTCAAATTGCCGTGTACGGATTTATTGAGAAGGCTCTGGCGGTCAAATTCGGAACGATTCGCAAGCCTGCCGCAATCACCGAAAAACCGACAAATTTGCGCTACGATTTGAAATTGAAGTACATTTTTGACAAACAGGGGCGCGTCACAGAATCGAAATATTACCGTCCCGGCGGAGAATTAAGTTCCCGCACGCTGACAATTTACACCGACAATAAAACAGAAGCGCAAAACTTCAACGCACAAGGCGAACTCGTTTCAAAAACTTTTCAGACCTTTGACGAAGTAGGCAATTTGATTGAATCGGTTTTTCAAACACTCAAACCAACAGTGATTGAATACAAAGCAATTTACAAATACGAATCGGTTGATGAAAAAGGAAACTGGACACGGCGGATCGTTTCAGACTGGCGAACCGAGGACGGCAAATCGTTTTACGAACCGGTTAAAATTCAATATCGGACTTTTGAATATTATCGCTAAAATCTTTTGGCACGAGTAATTCTATGCGTGTCAGATTCAAAATTAGTGGTTTAGCTGATAGCTGACAGCTAAATTCTTACAAAATTATCGTAATTCAATCTGACGCTCGTAGAATTAAGCAGACCAAAAGTAATGAGATATTTGATCCTGATTCCGGGAAATTATTGATCGCGTTGATTTTTACTTTTTACTGACAAACGGATTGTCTTTCAACCAAAATCTCCAGGGCTTTTCGGTAAATTCTTCGGCATAATCAATCCCGATGCGCGTTCCGGTTTTTATTTCATGGCGTAAAAAGGTTTTGTGATGTTCGAGCCAGATCTTGTTTCCGAGCAAATCTGCACCATTTAGTTCGCGTTTTATATCAAACGCGATGCAGAGTTTTCCGGGTCCCGATGTCAGATTTTTGTCGGTCATCTTTGCGGTCGGATTTTTTATTAAACGCCGCTTGCGGATGATTTCAACGCCTTCGACCGGTTCGATCGCTCGAATCAAAACAACATGCGGCGAATTGAGCGCTCCGCAGACGACGTTAAACTGATAATACATTCCGTAGATAAAAAAGACGTACGCGTGTCCGGCTTGCGCGTAGGTAATTTCGTTTCGCGCTGTACGGCGACCACCAAAAGAATGCGCGGCTTTGTCAATTTCGCCAAGATAACCCTCGGTTTCGACGATCATTCCCGAAACTCGCGCACCCGTGTCAGTTGGGACAACCAATAATTTGCCGATTAAATCCTGCGCGATTTGCAGAGTGTCATCGCGCAGGTAAAATTCACGCGGAAGTTTCTTCATTCGATTTCAGATTTCAAATTTCAGATTTCAAATTAGAATGAATCTGAAATTTGAAATAATTAGAAGTTACGCAATTGAAACGTAAAAGAGGTAGTATCAAAAGTTGTGGAAATGGAAAAAAGGTAAAAATAGCGTATCCTTGTTTTGATCAAAAAACATAACAGG
>JANLTD010000146.1:0-14513 GCA_031362765.1 Acidobacteriota bacterium
CGTGCCGGTCACAATTTGCACGGGCGTTTCGCCTTCTTCGGTTGTCTTTTCAAACTTCACGGTTCGTTTGCGAAAGTGCATCAAAACCTGATTGACCGTCATTCGGTGAAGCCACGTCGTGAAAGCCGAATCGCCGCGAAAGCTGCCGATCTTGCGATAAAGCTGAATAAAAACGTCCTGGGTCAGATCTTCCGCTTCCGAAGTATTTTGCAGCATTCGCAAACAGATCGAATAAACCCGGCGATGATGGCGTTGATATAATTCCTCGAAAGAAAACATATCGCCTTTGGCGGCAGATTGCGCCAGCGCAAAATCGCTAACTTTACCGGTTTTTTCAAATTTCTCGGTTTCAACCGTTTCGACTTTTTCGACTTCGGCCGTTACCAAACCTTGCCAGACAGGCAAATTTAATGTTTCAGTTGTTGTCATAATTCCTATTCCCCCGTGCTAAGACCAATCAATTAGCGTGCCAAAACTGGTTTATGTCTCAGATTGCCGTAAATAACACGCCAAAATCACCTGTTTGTTGCATCTTTCAGGCATATTCTTATATTCGACCGGCATCAAACTTTAGTTTCGTCACTAAACCGTGTAGTAATTAGCGCACGAAATATACGGTTTGGTATGTCTTTTTCGGCGGCAAACCGAAAAATAATTGCCTGATATTTTTCAAAGATGCTATTATCATTATTCCGAAAAAGATTGGATAAATTCCCACGCGGAGAAGAAAATTAATGCGAAAACTGAAGTTTGCAAAAGTTCTAAGCGCGGCGTGCGTGCTGTTTTTGGCGGCGTGCGGCACATTTGCGCAATTTAAGAGTCAGGAAGTTTCTGACGAAGACGGCATTCCCGTTTTGATCAAACATCTGCCCGATTGGGAAAATGCACGAAACCGTGCAATCTATACGAACAACATCAACGATTTGCGAACGGCTCTCGGTGAACGGAAGGTTTTTGACCTGATTGATTTTGCGGGCGGCACGGAAGCGGTCACCGCACCTTATGACGCAGGAAAACTGCTTATCGTCGAATATACAAATCCGCAAGCTTCGATAGAATCGGATGCGCTATTTACGAATCTGCTTGCCGGGCAACCGCAAGATCCGCCGGTATTTTACCGACGGATCGGAAATTACAGCGTGTTTGTTTTCGATGCCGGTGACGAGACGGCGGCAAATGCGTTGCTTGACCGGATCAAATACGAAAAGATGGTCCAATGGCTCGGCGAAGATCCGGATTATCAAAAAAAGTATGAACGTTATCTCGCGAAAACTATGGCGGATGTATTCCTTTCGACGACGCTCTGGATTCTCTCCGGGATCGGTTTGGCAATTCTGACGGGCGTTATTGTCGGGTTGTTGTTTTTCCGTTCCCGCGACCGTCGGCGGATGACCATGACGGCATTTTCCGATGCGGGGGGAATGATTCGGCTCAATTTAGACGAACTGACCGGACAGACTTCGGACAGATTCTTGAACGAGTAGTTTTGAGCCGCGAACACATATAAAAAGACACGAAATTATATTTATTTTGTGTCTTTTTATTTTGATTTGGGATGACATCAAAATTATTATTGCCAAAATTGATAATTTAGATTATAAAAGTCTTGTAGTGAAATTAATTTTAACATCCTTTCTTCACTGAATTAAGCAGTAAGCACTAATGAAAATTTAGTTTTCGTATGAATTTATCAGAAGTAATCGTAGAATTACGCGAGTTGAATGAACCTGTTCCAAAACCTTTTCGTCTGCCGACCGAAGCGGAAGTCAGCGCGTCAGAAAAACGTCTGAACGTCAAGTTTCACGAAGATTATAGACAGTTTTTGCTCGAAGCAAGCGACGTTGTTGTCGGAACGCTCGAACCGGCGATGGTTGCTGCTGATTGCGGCTATCTTGATCTTTGCGAGATTGCCGAATACGCCTGGGACGAAATGGAACTGCCGCTGACCTTGCTGCCGATTTGCGAGGACAACGGCGATTACTTTTGTCTGAACAAAAAAGGCGAGGTCGAATTCTGGTCGCCGGACGGCGCGACAAAAGACAAGTGGGAAAATCTTGCGACCTGGATAAAAGAAATCTGGATTGACGGCGAATGATCGAAGCGCCTGCTGAACAAATAATCTAAAAAGCACAGCTCGCCGCGATCTTGCGCTCGGGAATCGCACTCGGCAGCGAGATCCGCGTCATTTAGCGCGGCGGTTGGTCAACAGTTGAAATTGTGATCACCCTCAAATTTGCCTTTCGCAAAAATTATCAAAATGAATTCGAAGATCCCGAATTTTACCGCAACACCGAGTCACACTATCCATTAACCGACTTAGACATACGCCGGAGGGCGCGAAGCCGTCGAAGCGCCGTGTCGAGCGATTTAGCCGCGTTTCCCGATAAACGGCTGATAGCTGTTATCTGGTTGTGTAAAACCGGAAATAGTTTATCATTCGCGCGAAGTTTTCAAACCATCTCAACAATATTGCAGAGTATCTCAAAATCTCTGTAGCGTAAGGCAACAACATTGCCGACCATCTCAAAATTTCTGTAGCGTAAGGCAACAACATTGCCGACTATCTCAACAACCTTGCAGGGTATCTGACAAATCGGCGCAAACGTCTGTGGTCTTTGTTATTAACTTTTTTACGCCAGATTTGGGTCAATTGTGCCGGATGCGTCGTAAAGGACCGCGCCGAAGCGGTTTGCGCATTTGGAGAAAGCTTGCGGAAACAGTCAGAGTTATTTCTCGCGTTTCTGCTTTTATGTTCAAAAAGTGCGCCATTTTTCAAATAATTGTGATGAACTGCAGAAAATTGATAAAAATTGAGAAATGTAAATATTAATTAAAGACCTTGCAGCCCGAAATTATAAAAAATAAAACATTAATTCATAAATTCATATTTGGTGGGTTAATTCATAAATAAAATTCATAAATTTCGAGGTAGTAAAAAGATGTACACAAGACAGAGTCCGAACTTAGCATATATCGAACGCAAAATGTGGCAGTATTCAACCACGCCGCGAATCGGTATCGTCAAGCAATTATTGAATAAATTACTAAACGAACTGGAAACGGTCAACGAGAACGAGCGGGTTAATCTGAGCGAAGATTTTAATCTCTATGAACAGATGAAAAACTTTGAAACCGATATTATCCGGCAGGCTCTTTTTTTAACGGACAACAATCAGCGGCTGGCGGCGCAGATGCTCGGCATCAATTACACGACGCTCAACGCCAAAATGAAGCGTTTCGGAATCGGCTGCAAACCCGACGGCGGAATGGCTTTGAGCGTGGAGGTTTAAGAGATGTATCTGCAAATTTCCAAAAACGGGTATCAAAGCGAATCGCCGCCGACAGTTAATTCAAACGATTATTTTTATCGGGGGCAACCCGAAATTCAGGTTTCGCAAAGCGCGGAAATTGAAACCGCAAACAGTATCAATCTGCCGATTCTGGCAACTGCAAACGATTTGCGCGAGGTCGTTAAATTCTTCAAACACAAACCGAACGGCGTTTCGATAATCGAGATGACCAACGCCGAACCGCGCCGCGTGTTCGATGCCCGCAAAATTGCGGCTTACGAATTTTGGGGGATCATCAGTCACGCCGACGAACGCTTTCTACTGACTCCTCTGGGCGAGGAACTGGCGAAAAATACCGAGGCCGAATGCGAAATTCACCGACGTATTTTGCGTTCAGTTCCCGCCTATTTGCGAGCGGTCGAATGGATTTACAGGCAGAATCTGAAAATTGCTAGTTACTTGGACGTGGCGAATTTCTGGCAGCGGTCGGGCGGTGATCTGGCTTTGAGCCGGCAAAACGACGAGAACATCGAAGCGGTTATTGTCAGCCTTTTCAGCCTCTGTCACGCCGGCGAGCTCGGTACGGCAACTGTCGGCAAACGCGGTCAACCGGCGCGACTCAGCGTCAGACTCGACCAGATCAAAGTCTTTCTCGATACGCGTGCCCGGTCGTCAGTTGAATCTGCTGCGCAAGCGGTTTTCAATCGTCCCGGCGTTTATCAGTTCGACCAACTCGCGGCGGAGAATATCGCCCGCGTGTATATTTCGGCCGGAAGTCGTGAACACGAGTCTGAAAATCTCCGCGCCGCGCTTGAACTTGCTGATTTTGGAAGCATCGCGTTCGGAGCGGAAAATTACGAAAACGGATTTCTGCCGCTTGCCCAACGCGCCGCGATGAAACAATGTCAAGCCGCAATTTTTGTGCTCGACGAGAAAGATTGTCATCCGCAAAACGGTAAAGTTCTGCTTCGATGCGACCGCGTCACGGAAATCAGTGTCGCGCAGGCTCTTTTCAACGAGCGGGTGATCATTCTTTGGAGCAGTTCCGACAAAATGCCGCAAGTTTTCAGCCAATCAGGCTTTAAGGTAATGAATGGCGACGTTACCGATTGGGAGTCGAACGTCAAGCTCGTGAAATGTCTAAAGTATCTGAAGGGCTAGCCGTTTCGCATTTGAGCTCTTTACTTTTATCAGGGACGAATCCGAGGTTCGTCCTCTTTTTTCGTCCAATCATAATCAAAACAAAATTCGATTTAATATTTCATTTTATAAAATAAGATAGTCTCTTGATTAATAGTCGCGACAAGACACTCGCAACATCTAGTTTCCTCCTTATTATCAATCATTTAACCACAATCCGAAGATTTGGCATTTCCCTTGCGCTTAAGCGATTTGAATTATTTGTATAAAGTTTTCGCACTGCGATTATCTCTCTGCAAAGTAAAAACTTTATGTGAATTTTAAGACGAAAATTAATTGATAAGGGAAGATATCTATGATACAAATACGAAACGCTTTTAACGTACTATTTTTTACGGTTTTGCTCGCAGGTGCGCAGATGGTTTTCGGACAAAGTTCGCTCGGTGAAGTGAGAGGTCGCATTTCCGATAGCACAGGCGCGGTCATTAATGGAGCAAAAGTCGAGATAAAAAACCAGACGACTGCAGAAACCCGCACGGTTGTCACGAATTCGCAAGGCGAATATACCGTCTCGAAACTTTCGGTCGGAGTTTATACCGTGACCGCAACCGCGCAAGGATTTGCGACAGCAGCGGTCACGGATGTGCAGATCTCGGTCGCGTTTATTACCGAACAGGATCTGACGCTCAGTCCCGCCGGAAGCGAAAATGTTGTTAATGTCACAAGCGGCGACATCGCGACGCAGGTCAACAGCACCGACCAACAACTTTCGACGCTGATCAATAACCAAAAAATTCTCGATTTGCCGCTTTTGTCGCGCAACCCGTCGGCGCTTGTTTTGCTTGCGCCCGGAACCGTTCAGACAGATTCAGCGGCGGGCGGTTTTTCGGTCAACGGTTCCAGAGAACGCAATAACAACTTTTTGGTTGACGGCGTGGACAACAACGACACTGATGTTCCGGGAATTCCGGGCGGAATTGCGACACCGAACATTGACGCGACCGAAGAGTTTCGCGTAATCACGGGAAATTTCAACGCCGAATACGGTCGCAACACGGGCGGCATCGTGACGACGGCGACGAAGCGCGGCGGCAATCTATTTCACGGCGGAACCTATCTTTATTACCGCTCCGATAAATTCGGGGCGCGTGATTTTTTTGACACGACGGGCAAAACCGATCCGCTCGACCGCAAACAATACGGCGTTTCAATCGGCGGCCCGATCCTTAAAGACAAATTATTTTTCTTTTTCAACTACGAAGGCGACCGTCAGAAAAATGGTACGCAGGTTTTCCAACTCGTTCCGACGGCCGCTGCGCGGACCGGAATTCTGACGACACCGGCAGCGACAAGTAATCCGACGACTAACCGTAACAACGGAAGTTTCGGCGTTTTGGATATTCGCCCGAACGGTTTTAATAATAATCTCGCCACTCAACTCGGTGTTAGTCTTCCTTTCAGTCCGGTTTCGCTCGCCATTCTGAACAGAATTTTCCCACTGCCGAATCTCGCACCGGGCAGCGCGCGAAATTCACCGGTGCCGGGAGTTTTTGAATATTATACATTTGGCTACACGGCGCGAAACGACATTGATTCAATTGCCGCACGGGTTGATTATCAGATCAACGACAAAAATACATTGACGAGCAGCATCAACTGGTCGAAGGGCGATTATTCGTTCGGTGCGCCGACCTTTCCCCAATTTAACGATGAATTGCGGACTCCGCAAAAAGGCGAAGTTTACGCTTTTAATTTGATTTCGACGATCACGCCGAACATCGTCAACGAGTTTCGATTCGGTCTCAACCGCGCCAAATCTGACTTTAACGGTCCGGGCGACGGATCCGTTTCAAACGCGATAAACGACGCCCTAAATTCGGTTTTTGCCTCAAATAATGTGCCGCGATTAAGCTTCGGATCGGCAAATGCGAACGCGATAAATATACTTACGCCGTTCACTTCGATAGTTAATTTCAGCACGCAAGGCCGGACGACCGGAACGACGACGATCGGCGATTCGCTGACGTGGGTAAAAGGTGCGCATACCTGGAAATTCGGCGGCGAAATGCGCTCGATATTTTCAAATTCCGCAAGCAATTTTGGCAGGCAGGAAACCGTTGATTTGACTCTTACCGCCAACTTTGGCATTCCGATCGTTCAATACAATGACGCCGGCGGCGTGACCAGAGATCTGCCGACGACCGGTGCTGGCGGGCTTATCAACGATTATCTGAGTTTTTTGTCGGGCATCGTGGCAACACAAAATCAGACGCAGTTTTTCAATCGCAGCGGCTCACGTGTTGACAACGATTTTCGGCGTTACCGGACGACGGAATACGGATTTTTCGGCCAAGATACCTGGCGAATTCGTCAAAATCTGACTTTGAATTTGGGCTTGCGGTATGAATTTAACCAGGTGCCGTTTGAAAAGGACGGTTTGCTTTCAAATCTGGTTGACCAGGACGCGAGCGGCCGGACTCCGGCCGGCGGCTTTGTATTCAAGACAGTCGGTAAAAATTCTGATAACCCGAACATCGGTTTGTGGGACACAGACGCGAACAATTTCGCGCCGCGCTTTGGTTTTGCTTACAGCCCGGATTTTGACAGCGGATTTTTAGGAAGGTTGTTCGGCGGACCGGGCAAATCTTCGATTCGCGGCGGTTACGGACTTTTCTACGATCGTGTTTTCACGAATCTTTTCAGCAATTCAAGCGGAAATCCTCCATTCTCGACCGCCGTTTTTGATATTCCACTAAACGGCAACGGCGGATTTTTGATTGATGACACGGCGCGTCTGGCTGCCAGAACAGCGACAAACCGCGTACAGGAAGGCGACGAATTAGGTTTAGCGGTGATTTTTCCGAACGCCAAAAACAATATTCTGCAAAAGAAATTTGTGACACCGAACAGCGCGAGCTGGAATTTCGGTTTTCAACGCGAACTCGGCAATCAATTCCTTTTGGAAGTTGATTACGTCGGCACAAAAGGTACGAATCTGATCCGTTCGATCAATGCTCAGATGACGAGTGTTGCCCGCGCAAATGCGATCAACGGTACGAATATCCGGATTAGTTCGAATTCACGGACAAATTATCTGAACGGTTCGCTCAACACGGCTTTCGGACAAAACAGCGCGTTTTTGATCACCTCGATCGGAAATTCGAGCTACAACGCGATGCAGCTTCGCGTGACGAAAACTTTGTCAAACAAACGCTTCGGACTTGGGCAGATTCAAGGCTTCTATACGTATAGTCATTCGATTGATGATGCCGCAGACGCTTTGGTCACAGGAACGAGCGACCGCAGTCTGCCCCGTGATTCGTCGGGCTTCGCGGGAGGGTTAAAGCTTGAACGCGGCGATTCAAGTTTTGATGCGCGGCATCGTTTTGTGCTGAATTTTATTTACGAATTGCCGTTCAGATCAACCAACGGTTTTGTCAACCGTTTGATCGGAGATTGGACGCTGTCGGGAATTTATCAGGCACAGACGGGCTATCCGTTCAGCATATTTATGAACGGCGTTGATCGCCAGGGAACAGGCCTCAGCGCACGCGCCAGTTATGCCAACGGGAACAATGCTTTTGCGACCAACCAAACGTCTTCAAACAGCCGCATTTACACCGGACCTGACCGTTCGCTGTTTGCATCGAGCGTTCCGCTTGACGGAAATCAAGGAACGGTCGGACGCGGCGCGTTTCGCGGTCCCGGCTATACAAACTTTGATTTCTCGCTGATCAAACGTATTCCGATCAATGAAAGAATGCGTTTCACGATTCGGGCAGATTTCTTTAATATGTTCAATAAAGTCAATCTGGGAATTCCGGTCAGTGACGTGACAAGTGCCAATTTTGGTTTATCAACGTTTGCCGGGTCGGCGCGGATCATTCAATTCGCCGGACGGTTTGATTTCTAAATTCTCTAAAATTTAACTTGAAAACGGCGGTTTGACGACCGCCGTTTTTGTTTAACGCGAGTTCGACATAAGAAATGTGGAATTTAGTCGGTGAAACCGACGGTATATTTGTAGCCCACAGTGCTAACTGTGGGGAAATCATCATCGAATCTTCCCACAGTTAGCACTGTGGGCTACGAATAGGTCACCGTCTTCGACGGTTTATGTCGAACTCACGTCCTTTGGTAGAAAAGCGTCACAAATCAATTTTTGGCGGTGTTTTCTTTATAGAGTCTGTCCAAAATTTTGGAGAAAAATGGTTAAGATTGAAACCTTTTTAAATTTTTGAACGTTAATTTTTTTGTCCTGTTTTAATAATTGTCATACAAATAACGATTTTTCCGCGTTTGCCACGCTGATTGCATCAATTTTAGATGAAATCGAAATATTGCTGTCTATTGTCGGTTTAGAGAAAAACGTCGGGTAAGTATTAAGAAAACTAAATTCTTGGCGATACGGCAACTATTTTAGCCCGTCCCGCCATCATATTTTCTAATAGACTTCCTGACTTTATCAATAAATTCAATTATGACCAACAAGGTTTTGCGCTATGAGTTCGGAAACTACGTTCTACAGCCGTCGGAACGTCTGCTTTTCTGTGGCGGAAAAACTGTTCCGATGAAGTCGAAGGTTTTTGAAACTCTCCTGACACTTGTTCGTCATCAGGGCGAATTACTGACCAAAGACGAGTTGATGGAGAAAATCTGGAGCAATAATTTTGTTGAAGAGGCAAATCTAACGCAAAACATCTTTACATTGCGAAAAATTTTCGGCGAAAATCCGCGTGACCATCATTTTATCGTTACGGTTCCCGGTCGCGGTTATCGTTTTGTCGCACAGGTCGAAACAATTACCGAACCGAAAACGGAAAATTCACTTAACGGTTCAATTCATTCAAGCAACGGACACAGCCGATCACTTGCGGTTTTGCCGCTAAAACTTCTGATCCCAAAAGAATCCGAAGAGAAAAAATATCTCGGTCTGGCGATTGCCGATTCCCTGATAACGCAGCTCAGCACAAGCCGCAAATTCTCGGTTCGGTCAACCGAAGCCGTCCTGAAATACGTTGAAACCGAAAAAGACGCAATTTCGATCGGCCGTGAGCTGGATGTCGAGGTAGTTTTAAGCGGAACGATTCAAACCCTGGACACGAAAATTCGGGCCAATCTTCAGCTTTACGATACAAAAAACGGCGAGACGCTTTGGGCCGATAAATTTGAAGTTATTTCAAACGATTTCTTTGAAATGCAGGATAAGATCGCGGGCCAGATCGCTGATGCTTTAACAAGCCAAAACAGTAGCGGAAATTCGCTTGGAAGAAAACCGCCGGAAAACACAGATGTTTATCAAAATTATATAAAATACAGATTTTTTTGGGAAAGCCGGACAAAAGAGGGTTTGTTGGCAAGTTTGCAGGGCGCACACGAAATTGTCGCTGCCGCGCCGGATTTTTCGCTTGGTTATGTCTGTCTTGCGGATTCGTATCTACTGCTCGGGCATCATCTCTATTTGCCGCCCGAAAAAGTTTATGTAAACGTCCAAGCGGCAGTTGATAGAGCTCTTGAACTCGACCCGAACTTGGCGGAAGCCTACGCGACGAAAGCCGATTATTGCTTTATCAACAAGGATTGGGCAAAGTGCGAAAAGTTTCATCACAAATCTATTTCGCTTAAGCCCGAGTATGCTTCGGCACGTCATTGGTATAGTTGGTTTCTGATGGCAATGGGCAGATTTGACGAGGCTTTTGAGCAAATTGAACACGCACAGCGGCTTGATGCTAATTCGCTTTACCTGATTACGATTCGCGGTGTACCGTTTTGTTACAAAGGTGATTTTGACCGAGCCATCAGGCAATTTCGGCTTGTTTTGGAAATTGACCCGAATTTCAAACGTGCCCGTTATTATCTGGCTTGGGCATTGTTTCATTCAGGGCGTTGGGCAGAAGGAATTGCCGAATTTGAAAAGGTTGTTGCTGACGAACCGATACAGCAGACGATCGCATTGCTGGGATTTTGTTACGGAAGATCCGGAATGACGGCAAAGGCGCACGAAATGTTAAGCCGGCTTGGCCGGATGGCAACCCAAGGTTACATCTCGCCTTATCAACGCGCGATCATATACGCCGGTTTGGGTGATAACGAGCAGGTCTATTCGGAACTTGAAAAAGCCTTTGCAGAGAATTCGATTTGGCTTGTCTGGCTGAAGGTTGATTTGCCGTTCAGCAATTTGCGGGACGAACCGCGTTTCAAGGAACTGATAAAAAAGTTAAATTTCCCGGAATAAATAATTTACAATCTACAAAACATCAAATATTTTAAGATTTAATGTTGTTGATATTTTTGTCAACAACATTTTTTTTGTTCGACGGTTCTCTTTTGGATCACACTAAACTCCTCAAAACAAAACCTTTGTCACGCAATTGGCGGATTATTCACAATTTCGGTTTTCAAGTTGCTTTCTGAACAGCGGAGATGTTTTCGCACGATTTCAAATCTCTCAAATAAAAACGATTCGTGCGTCAGCAATTTCAAAAAATCCATTGTTTAGGAGCAATAAAGATGATAAAAAAATGCAGATTAATATTTTCGATCGCCGCGATCATTTTGGGTCTGGCGAGTTTTAGCTTTGCCCAGGATAGATTCGGCTCGATCGAAGGTGTCGTCAAAGACACCGCCGGCGCGGTAATTCCGGGCGCGTCGATCAAAGTCGAAGGTAATGCCTTTAGCCGGACGGCAACTGCCAACGATGAAGGTTTTTACCGGGTTTTGGGCGTGCCGCCAGGCGATTATACGATTACGGCAAGTTCGAGTAATTTTTCAACGAGCGAGCCGACCAAAGCAATAATCGTGCTTGGCAAAGCAACGCCGATTGATTTTTCACTGCAACCGTCGGGCGTCAACGCGACCGTCACGGTCAGCGGCGACGTCGCGACAATTGACACGACATCAAGCCGCGTGCAGGAAAATCTAAGCACCGAGCGAATCAATCAACTTCCGAAAGGAACGAATTTTTCTTCCGTGTTGGCAACTACACCTTCGGTTCGCAAAGAAACGAAAGGTGCGGGCTATCAGATCGACGGTTCATCCGGCGCGGAAAATACTTTCATCGTTGACGGTCAGGAAGTTACAAATTTTAATAGCGGACAATTGAACAGCAATAACGATTTGCCGTTCGGTTTAATTCAGGAGGTCCAGATCAAAACGGGTGGTTTTGAAGCCGAACACGGCGGTGCGACGGGCGGCGTTATCACGCTGGTCACGAAACGCGGCGGAAATCAGTTCACGGGCGACATCGGAACTTCGTTCAATACGAGCGCCTTAGAACCGCGGACTCTGTTAATTGATAATTTTACTCCCAATTATTCAGGTCTGGCGGTCGGCGAAAACGCTAATTATTTTCAACGGAGAATTCTCAATCAGGATAAAGATACGCTGAGATATTTCAATCCGCCGGGCGATAATTATACGTTTTTCTTCCCGTCGGCAACTTTGAGCGGACCGATCGTCAAAGACAAATTATGGTTTTTCGGAAGCTACAATTTGCAAAATTACGACATCAGCCGGGATGTTACTTATCCAAACGGCACAAGCCAAAGATATAGCCGTAAAGAACGACGCGATTACGGATTTTACAGGCTTGACGGCCAAATCGGCAACAAACTAAATCTGACCGGAAGCTATACCTACAATCCGATCAAGGTCAACGGCGACCTGCCCGACTTTACAGGACTTGCGACAACGCAGCCGAACAATGGCGTGCTTTTCGGAAGCCAGTTCATTGGCACGCAAGGCGGCCGCCGTGCAAGTGCGATCTACAATTTCAGCGGAACCTATACGCCAAACAGTAACTGGATAATTTCGTCGCGCTACGGGCAGAGCTATCTGAACGAAAAATTGGGCAGTTACGGAATTCCGTCAATTGACCGCGTGCGTTGTCTGAACGGAAACACGACCGTTCCGGGCGTTACTCCGGCGGGAACCTGTGTTGCCGGATTTTCAAACGTTCCGAACATTTTGGGCGTTGACCGCGATATTTCAAAACGAACGACTTTTGATGCCGACGCCAGCGTCATTTTCGACGGCCTCGGTCGTCACAATTTGAAGTTCGGCTATCAATTAAACAAACTCAGCAACGACGTTGCGACCGGTTATTCAAATATCGGCGGACAAGGCGAAATTCGTCTTTTCTACGGCGCAACATCACGCGGAGTCGGCGGCGGACCGGGCGAGATCGGCTACGCATATCTTCAGTATTTCGGTACAAACGGCAAGACCGGAAGCAAGAGTCAGGCGATTTATGTGCAGGACAGCTGGACGATCGGGCGCCTTACGATCAATCCGGGTTTCCGTATTGAAAAAGAAGATGTTCCGTCATTTAGTGCGACCGGAGTTCCGATCGTTTTCGGTTGGGGTGACAAACCGGCGCCGCGAATCGGTTTTGCGTTGGACGTTTTCGGTAACGGAAAATCAAAGCTCTACGGCGGTTTCGGCTGGTTTTATGACCGTTTCAAATATCAATTGCCGCGCGGTTCGTTCGGCGGCGATATTTTAAGACGGAAATATGTCCCGCTTCTCGCGGCAAATCCGAATTACACTTTCTACACCCGACAATATATTTTGACAAATCAGGTGTTGGACGTTGACTTGCGCGTTCCGTCAAACGATCCGACCAACAATCGCGTTGATCCGGATTTGAAGGCGGCTCGCGAAAGTTCGTTCGATATCGGCTTTGAACAGGAACTGAGTAAAAATTTCAATTTCGGCGTTCGCTTCACACACAAACAGATTGACCGTGCGATTGAAGACATCGGCGTTTTTGATGCAAATCAAAACGAACTTTTCTTTATCGGCAATCCCGGATTGGGTTTGACGGCGCAGCCATTTTTCCCGGGCGTCCCGGCAACTCCGAAAGCCGAGCGTCTTTATGACGGACTCGAATTGAGACTCAACAAGCGGCTGTCGAATAATTACTTTTTCAATGCGAGCTACACTTTTAGCCGGTTATTCGGTAATTATTCGGGTCTTGCAAGCTCCGACGAAAACGGACGCTCAAGCCCGAACGTCAATCGTTTCTTCGATATTCCGTTCTTAGGATTTACCGCAGACGGCAAACCCGACAATGGAAGATTGGCGACCGACAGACCGCATGTTTTCAAGATAAATGCAGGTTACAATTTCGATTGGCGTGGAAGCCGTGTCAACAGCACGGAATTCAAAGCATTTTTCCTCGGTCAAAGCGGAACGCCGATTTCAACCAGAGTACTTGCGTACAGCGCGGGAACATTCGTCAACGGACGCGGCGATCTGGGTCGCACCGATACTTACACGCAAACCGATTTTGCCATTTCACATAAATACAAATTCGGACGCGATGCAAGATATACTCTGGCGTTTGATCTGGATATGCTGAATCTGTTCAATCAGGAAGCTGTCACAAACAGATTCCAGACCATTTTTTCGGGCGATCTGGCGGCAAATTCGGTGCAGCTGTTTTTCCCGACGGTGACGAATGAAACCCAATTTATCCAGCGAATTTTCAACGGCGGATTATCTTCGACAATTCAAGAACTTAATCGTCGCGGAAATGCGGGATTACAAACGTGCGGAACAACCGGAACAGCCAGTTGCGCCGCTTTTAAGACCGATGCGCGGTTTAATCAGCCTTCCGATTACCAACTGCCGCGTTCGGTTCGCTTCGGTTTCCGCTTTATGTTCTAAAAACTCGTAAAGTCTGAAACTAACTTAATTTAACCTGCTCCTTAAACGGAGCAGGTTTTCTTCGTTTTTTATGAAAACCTTATTCGCAATTTTCTGTTTAGCATTTATTTTTGCGGCGACAGCAAAATACGTATTTGCCCAAAATTCGATCAGCGGTATTGTCTTTGACAGCAATCGAAAATCTGTCGCCAAGATTGATGTCGAATTGCTCGATGAATTTGAACGTCTCTTAAAATCAGTGAAAACCGCGCCGTCGGGTCTGTATCTGTTTCAGGGAATTCGCGCCGGAATTTATTATGTGCAGGTCAGAGTTGACGGCACCAATTTCAAATCGGTGAAGGAGAGAATCCAGCTTGGACAAGGAAATCGGACAAATACAACAACCGGTATGTCTTCGGGAAGCGAATCCTTGCA
>JANLTD010000150.1:0-4626 GCA_031362765.1 Acidobacteriota bacterium
TCGCGCCACGATTGAATCCAGCCTTTGTAAGTGTGCCAGATAACCGCTTCGCTGGTCGGACGAATGATTAGTTCTTCTTCGAGCTTGGCATTCGGGTCAACGATCAAACCTTTGCCGTCAGGATTGGCTTTCAGCCGATAATGTGTGACAACGGCGCATTCTTTGGCAAACCCTTCGGCGTGTTCTTCTTCTTTTTCGAGAAAACTTTTCGGCACAAAGAGCGGGAAATAAGCGTTTTGATGCCCAGTCGCTTTGAACATATCATCAAGCGCACGCTGCATTTTTTCCCAGATAGCAAAGCCGTAAGGCTTGATGACCATACAGCCCCGAACAGCGGAATTTTCCGCCAGATCGGCGCGTTTGACGATCTCGTTATACCATTCCGAATAATTTTCGCTTCGTTTTGTTAATCCTTTACTCATAAGTCAAAAAGGAAAATGATAAAGCAATTTACGCAAAGACACAATTTGCATTTATTTTTAGTCCGTTATGATGTTAAATTATCTGATATGGCGTTACCGAAATTAAAAGTAGAATCATCGAAACTTTACACAGTCGAAGAATATCTTAAAATGGAACGCGACGCCTTTGAGCGCAGTGAATATATCAGTGGTGAAATATTTGCGATGGCGGGCGAAAGCGAAAACCATGCAGATATTTCGGTAAATATAATTCGGGAAACCAGTTTGCAAACAAGAAAAACCGATTGTAAAATCAGGGCGAAAGACACTAAAGTGAGAAGCGGCGATTTTGAAGAAAAGAAGCCACATTCGATGAAAGGAATGTTTTCGTATCCTGATTTAGTAATACTCTGCGGAACACCTGAATATCACGACGAATATAAGGACATCGTTCTTAATCCGAAAGTTATTATTGAAGTGCTTTCGGAATCAACCGAACTCTTTGACCGAAATACAAAATTTATTCGTTACAGTAAATTTAATCCGACTTTGACCGATTATATTTTGGTTTCGCAAGATAAACCGATGGTTGAACACTTTATCAGACAACCGGATGAAAGTTGGTTAATTTATACTTATTTCGGTTTGAAAGTCGTATTCACGATTGAATCAATCGGATGTAAATTGAAAATGTCTGATGTATACGACCGCATAAAATTCTCAAAAGAAGCGATGAAGTTTCTAAAGGAAATAATGAAAGCCCAATGAATGAATTCAAACTTGATTTTCAAGACACCGCAACCGCGTTTGCCGATAAAACTACATCTGCATTAAAAGAAAAACATCGGCTTTTCAAAATGATGAACTCGCCGACGCTGGTCAGTATCGGCACGGGACTGACAAACTTTGCGTTGTCAATCGGGCTGCCCGTCAAAGGTTTGATCAAACACACGATCTTTGAACAATTCTGCGGCGGCGAAACGATCGAAGAATGCCAAAAGACGATCGAAAAACTTGGGGAATCGCATATCGGGACGATCCTTGATTATTCTGTTGAAGGAAAATCCGAAGAAGAAGATTTTGAACACACCAAAGACGAGATCGTCAAAACGATCAAACGCGCCAATGATGATGAAAATATTCCGTTCGCAGTGTTTAAAGTTTCGGGTATTGCACCATACGGAACTTTGGAAAAAGTCAGTTCGGGAATCGAACTTCCGGAAAAAAGCAAGTTAAAGTGGGAACGGATCCGAGGGCGTGTGAGCGAAATCTGCGAGTATGCGAACTCGCTCGACCAACCGGTTTTTATTGACGCCGAAGAAACCTGGATTCAGAACGCAATTGATTTGATGGCTGAAAAGATGATGGAGAAATATAACCAGGAAAAAGCGATCGTCTATACAACGATTCAGTTCTATCGTGCTGACTCTCTGGATTGTCTTAAAATATCACACAAAAAGGCAAAGGAAAAAGGGTACATTTATGGTGTCAAAATCGTTCGCGGTGCGTATATGGAAAAAGAACGGATGCGCGCGGAAGAGATGGAATATCCGTCGCCCATTCATCCCGATAAAGAATCAACCGACAGAGCTTACGATGCAGCGATCGAATATTGTTTGGATAATGTCAAAACAATCGCATTTGTCGCCGGAACCCACAACGAAAAGAGCGTTCAGCTTCTCGCTCAAAAATTAGAATCAAAGAAAATCGCACATAATCACCCGCACGTTTGTTTTTCACAACTTTTCGGAATGAGCGATAATCTTTCGTATATCCTTGCAAAAAACAATTACAATGTTTCAAAATATGTTCCTTACGGTCCGGTCAAAGATGCCGTGCCCTATTTATCGAGGCGCGCCAAGGAAAATACTTCCGTTCAGGGAATGGTGAGCCGCGAATTAGATATGATTGACCGCGAATTAAAACGGCGAAAAGGTTAATGGTAGTCGAGAGTCGAGAGTCAAGAGTCGAGAGTCGTGACTCGGGGAAAATTATTCATTTTTTAGATTAAAGCAAAAAAAATCAAAATTTAAGGATGAAAGTCTCTTGACTCTCGACTCTTGACTCTTGACTAATTAAAAATTATGTTCTGTCCAAAATGCGGAAAATCCGAACAATCGCCCGAAACCTATTGCCGACAATGCGGAAATTATCTGCAAGATTATACAAAACCTCCAAAACGCGAAAATACGCCTGAGCAGCATATCAAAGCAAATATTTTTCTGAATCTGTTGACGGCAATCACGAGTCTGACGCTGGCAATTGTGTTATATGTAGTGTTTCTTCCCAAAGAAGATACGCCGATGATCATTTACATTACGGCAGGCTTTTTGACGGCGATGACGGCCTGGCAGATTCAGACATTTTGGCGGACGCTGCTTTTGAGAAAACATTTTAAGAAGCGCAAAGCGGACGCGGCACATCAAACTGCCGAAGTAACCAAAGAAAATGTTGAGCCTCCAACTTTTGAATCAATACCGACCAGAGAATTATTGAACGAAGCCGATCTAAGCAACATTGTGCCTTCAAGCGTGACCGAGAACACGACAAGGCACTTAAAAGAAAAGGTCAAGCGGAAATCATCTTAGACCGAGCATCAGGCGAATCGAACGGTCCGAAATTTCAGCTGTTTGATCTTCGCGCCAATTTAACAAAGGCTCTAGTTCGGTACCTGTTAAAGTAACATTCGTCATTCGCGCCACTTGCGTGGCTTCAAATGCCCGATTCGTCAAGGCGACATGTTCCAAATTGACAGTTAAAGCCA
Source organism: Acidobacteriota bacterium (assembly GCA_031362765.1). Lineage (GTDB taxonomy): Bacteria > Acidobacteriota > Blastocatellia > Pyrinomonadales > Pyrinomonadaceae > JAFDVJ01. The sequence continues at coordinate 3,166 of JANLTD010000150.1, forward strand.
ACGGATTTACCAAATAGGTTTCAGCCATTTCAATATCGAGAAACAATTCGTTATAAGCCGATAAATGCCAAACGGTTTCGCCGTTGATGGAATCAATCGCCAGGATTCTGAGCAAACCGTAACCGCTTTCGATCTGAAATATTAAAAAATCACCTGCCTGAAAGTTCTGTGACATATCAAAAAGATTAGCATAAAGCGGTTATTGACGCTAAAATCGCTCTCTGATTGATAAGAAAACAATATTAATTATCCCGAACGGCACACAAATCGTGACGCTTAACGATGCAAAGGTTTTAAGCGAAGATCGTCCCATCCGCTACCGCAGATGGTTCTGACCTGTTCAAACTTTGTGGGTCACTTTATTCTTGCTTTGCCACCTAATCAAACGACCGGTTTATTCTGAGTTTGATTTTTAGTGAAAACAATTCAAAATGAGATTTATGGATTATCAATCATTACTCGAAATTGCGATTGAAGAAGCAAAGATCGGATTATCAGAAGGCGGAATTCCGATCGGCGCGGCTTTGTTTGACAAGCAAGGAAATCTTCTGGGGAAAGGGCATAACCGAAGGATTCAGGAAAATGATCCGTCGGTTCACGGCGAAACCGATGCTTTTCGCAAAGCGGGCCGTCAGCGTTCGTATAAAGATAAAATAATGGTCACAACGCTCGCGCCGTGTTGGTATTGTTCCGGGCTTGTCAAACAATTCAATATCGGCACGGTCGTCGTCGGCGAATCGGTCAATTTCGAGGGCGGCATCGAATGGCTGCGCGAATCGGGCGTTGTGGTAATTGACCTTAATTCGGCGGAATGTATCGAAATGCTCAAAAATTACACAGATGCGAATCCCGCGATCTGGAACGAAGATATTGGCGAAGAGTAAATTTCTGGCATTAGAAGCATATTCAGAGTTTTAAATATTGTGTTTTCATTATTTTGAAAACGACAAATTATGAATATTGCAACTGATTCAAAAGTAAAAATAAAATTCCAAACAAAAGTTTATAAAATGCCGACAGTTTCAATCTCGATCGTGACGTGGAACAGCGCGGAAGATATCCGTGATTGCCTTTCAATGCTCGCTGATCTTCCGAATAACTGGGAAATTTGGGTCATTGACAATAATTCCGCCGACAACACGGTCGAAATCGTCCGCAAAGAATTTCCATTCGTCAAACTCATCGCCAATATTGATAACAAAGGCTTTGCCGAAGCTAATAATCAGGCGATCAATCAATCAAATTCAGATTATGTCGTACTTCTCAATCCGGATACCCACGCCGAACCGGAAGCCTTAACAAGATCGCTCGAAATCATCGAAGAAAATCCGCATATCGGGATGCTTGGCATCAAGCTCTGTAATGAAGACGGCACATTGCAGACAACTTGTTTTCATTTTCCGACATTTTGGAAGAATCTTATTGATTCGATCGGTTTGCAAAGGCTGTATTCAAAAGAAA
>JANLTD010000203.1:0-2788 GCA_031362765.1 Acidobacteriota bacterium
AGACTTTTTCGCTGATCAGAAAAGATGTCGCGGATAACCAGAATGTCGTCGAAAACAAGGGGTTGTTTTTGCCGCTGCGTCTGACTTCAAGCGGATTTTTGAGCGGCGAAGTTCAGCTCGAAGGTGTCGATACCGCATTGAACTTTATCGTTGACACGGGCGCGAGCATTTCGGTCATTTCCGATGAAATTGCCAATATGTCGGAAATCAGCCGGTTTATCCGGCTTGAAAAAATGCGGGTGGTCGGTGCCGCCGGAGTGACCGAGGACGTCTCGTCTTTTTTGCTTCCACGTGTCACATTCGGCAGTAATTCACGCGAAAGCATTATGGCGATCGCCCTTGATTTAGACATCATCAACGAGGCTTCTGGCTTTCGGCAAGCCGGAATTTTAGGAGGAAATTTCTTAAAAAATTATCGGCTGACGTTTGATTTCAAAAACTCAAAAGTGATTTTTGCGCCAGTCAGTAAATAAGTAGAGAGTCGAGAGTCGAGAGTCGAGAGTAGAGTGAAATAGAGGAAATCCGATTGACTCTTGACTCTCTACTCTCTACTCTCTACTCATACGATGAAACAAAGTTTATATCTGGAAACCTCGGTTGTCGGTGCGTATCTTGATAACGGCGAGCCGTTTCGGCGCGATCTGACAATTCGCTGGTGGGAACACGAACTCTCCGAATATCAGTCGTTTAGCTCTATTTTGGTGCAGCGCGAACTGGAACGGGTAGCCGAACCGCACCGCACCGGCTATCTCAAATTAATCAAACCGCTCGAAAATCTCGAACTTGTCGAAGAAGTTGCAATTTTAGCCGACGGCTATATTGCACGCGGTATCTTTCACCGCAAATTTATTGCTGATGCGCTGCATGTCGCGATTGCTTCGTACTATAAAGTTGACTATCTTGTTACGTGGAATTTCGGGCATCTTGCAAATGTCCGCAAGCAGGCACGAATCAAACTTTTTAATACGGCCGCCGGTTTTTTTTCGCCGGTCATCGTGACGCCTGAGTTTTTGGTCCACAGCTGAGTTTAAGGCTCCAAGTTTCAAGTTCCAAGTTCGAAGATGGTTTTTAACCTGGAACTTGAAACTTGGAACTTGGAACTTAAAAACCTTTATTTGGGATTGACGATTGACGATTGACGATTAACAATTAAAGAAGTAATGTATCGACGTCCAAAATTTTTAGAAGTTTTATTGGAGGTTCGCCAGAAAATGTCGCGGGAAGCTGATTATGATGTGGATCTATTCACGGAAATGGTGCGGAGCGGAAGTTTTTCGGGCGATGAAAATGAATTTAGCTTGAGCGATTTGCCGGCTGACAACAAACAAGTCGGCGGGAAAGCAAACAAAAATCGCAAGTTGGCCTGATGGAAATAGCATTTGACGCAATTGGTCTGGAAATTTCAAACGAAACCGCTTTTAACGATCTGGCGGAAGATGTTGGCAAGCGCGGCGAAGTCTCGATCTTGCAGCGCAAAGGCGGCATTTTGCACGGACGCTGCTTAAAGTTCGGTGCCGGACTCGAAGTCTGGACGCTTTTTTATCAATCGGGCAAAGGCGAAGTTGTCTATGCCGATTGTCGTCCGGCGTTTCGCGCCCGCTACGAACAGGAAATTTCGCCCTGGATCCTGACCGAATCAAACGAAGACGGCGAAGCTATTATTCACGGCTTTATCGAAAATTCGGAAACAGAAGTGTTGTTTCAACTGCAAAATCTGACCGAGGTCGGGACACGGGTTTTGGAGCAGACGAAATTGCGCGTCGGGCTTTGCGGATTGGCGTATCGGGCTGAAATTTTTGAAAAAAAAGAGAAGCCGGTTTGGAAATCGTATGATGAAATTGCGCTTAATGTTATCGAAAACGAAAACGACTGGCAGCTAAGCGGGCGCGTTATTGCTTTTGACACGCTTCGCAATCCGCGATCAGGAAACGATTTGTTTTGGATCTATGTTGATCTGGGCGAGCTTAAACTTGAAATTCTGGTCAATCAGCGCGCTCTACATGGCGAAAAGCTGCAAATCGGAGCTTTTATCAAAGCCGATATCTGGCTGCAGGGTCATATTTTGAACGAAGCTGCCAAACGAAAAGGCTACGAAGGAGTTGATTGGTCAATTCGTCTGGTTGATTTCTGGAAAAGTTTTAAGAAACCAAATTAGATAGTTGGCAGTGGCGGTAGGCAGTCAGCAGTGAGATTTTACTGCCGACTGCCTACAGCCAACTGCCGACTGACAAAAGATGCGTCGTTATTTGCCCCTTATTCTGATATTGATTGTTGCCGGTGCGGCTTCATCAATCGGACTTTATTATTTCAATCAATATTGGATTCATCGTTACGACGAGCTAATTACGCGTCAGGCAAAGGTTTACAGTTTGGACGAAAAACTGGTTTGGAGTGTGATTTACGAAGAAACTTATTTTCGCGCATGGAAGATCGGCGGAGCTGAAGAAATCGGTCTGATGCAGGTCACGCCGACCGTCGCGCGGATCTGGGCAAAAGAAACCGGTTTTCAGGAATTTGAAAAACAATCAGAAATAATGGACATGAAAGAAGAAATGATGAACGACGCTATGGACGACGCAATGGAGGATGACGATGAGAGTCAATCGTTGCTTACAACCAGGGCGTACGCGACAGTTGCTGTGGGCAGCATGCGTGCTGCTTCCTGTCGTCCTGGCCGGACCTGCAGGGCATGCTGGACAGGAACGTGCACGACCCCGCGACTATGAAACTCGTTCGCCGCCTCGATGCGACTGTCGGCACCATGTCCGACATGCTCGACAAATTGCTC
>JANLTD010000214.1:0-3540 GCA_031362765.1 Acidobacteriota bacterium
TGATCAAACCCTCGTTAAAATCCTTGCCGACCCCTTTGTCCATATCCATAAAGAGCAGCATCAGATTCATCGGTTTAGGCATTGAACCCGAAAAGCCCCATTTTACTTTTGTCTGCGTCGGGCTTACTTCGTCCAGAATCATAAAAGCCTGATTGGTTGTTTCAAATGGTTTTTTGAAACGAAGTTCGGTATCGATCTGCTTATCGGTTATCTTCTTGATTTCCTGCTCGCCGACACCGACGTCCTCTTTCGTGCTTTCCCACGATGAAACAAAGCCGACCTCGCCGTCGGTGCCTTTGTAATTGAGCTTAATTGCGGGATCTTTCTTGACCCACGGCCCCCAATCATTTTGATTTTTCAACATCTTCGCGTATGTCATCACTTCGGCACGCGGTTTATTGATCGTAATTTCTCGTTCGACCCTGAAATCGCCCGGCGTTACAAAAACCAAAACCGCCAAGACGACAATCACCAATAAAATCAAGCCGCCCAAAATCCCAAGTATCTTCTTCATAGTTTCTTTCTCCTCTTCAGATCCGCACCGTTTTCGGCCGCGTGCGGCGCCGATCTATTTTGTGATCGATGTTTTCTGGATAGAATTATGGATCCTGTTCAGTTCCAGCAATGCGGCCGAGCCATACCAGAGCCGCATTTCAAACTCAAAAACGCCCGCCTTTACCGCCGGATCGGTTTCGACCAGCGCTTTCGCTTTTTCGATGGTATCGACATCAAAAACATAGATCCCGCGAATGTCTTTGTCGTCAAAGAACGGTCCGGCGAGAACGAGTTTGCCGGTTTCGGCAAGCTTGCCGATGTTCTTCATGTGTCCGGCGATGTACCCATCGCGTTCGGCCTTTTCAAATGTCGCTTTTCCGCGAATCAGATTTACAAAAACGAACGTCTTCATTCCGCGTTCATCGGCACCGAGCCTTTTGGCTAAAGCCTCATCATAAGTAGTTCTAGAAGGTTCACCGTAATAATAAACTCTGGCGATCTTTCCATCGGTGAACTCATAAACCGCGAAGCTGTCGTTAAACTTCGTGCCATTATCGGTCTTCCAGGAAGCCCTTTCGGTCATCGTCACGCGGTTCCCGTTCTGATTGACATTTGTGATCTTTGATTTACAGGTTGGACAGCTTTTGAAGTATCCCTCCATAAATTTTCGAAGCGAGGCCTTATCGGCGGTTTCGGCCGTCAGTTTGTCGCCGGCCAGCGAAAACCATTTAACGTCGTCGGTTGCAAGCGACATCATCGCGTCCAGATTTCGCGAGTTGAATGCCTCGAGAAATTGTCGGACAGTTTTCACTTCTTTTTGGCCAAAGGATGTTGCTGACAAAATCAAAATCAGGAAGACTAGTTTTTTCATAGTTTTATTTAGTAAAATTGAGCGGCAAGGCGAAAAATTGCAAATTATGTTTCTTTTTGCATCTGACGCCCGACGAAAATCGGAATTGTCAAAAGCATCGCGTACCCAACCCGGACCGTCAACGACGCAAAGTATCCAAATCCGGCTTTCAATGCAAAAACAAGCACCGAAAGGTCTGGTAAAATATTAGTCACGAAAAATACAAGACCGAGCCTAATGCCGTTACCGCTTTGGCTTTCAACCGGCTTCGAAAATCTTCTGGCCAAAAACAGGGCCAGGAAAAACCAGGCCAGCAAAATCGGAAAACTGATTGCCGGATTGTTCGATATATACCGAATCGGAGAAATGCTTTTCAGCGCCGATGTCATAAATACGACACTGCCCCAGACAAACCCGACAAACCATATCAGAACGCCAAAAACTGTCGCCCGACCGAAGCTTAGTCCACTTTCCAACGGCATTAGCCTTCCAAAATCAGGTCATCGATCAACTCGTCGGCAAATATTCCGTACGTTTTGCAAATGCAATGATGTGTCCGTCGGGATCGGCAACATAGCCGACGGTGTCGTGCCAATCACGTTCCTGGATCGGGCTGATCTCCTTCGCCCCGGCTGCCAGCGATCGCGCGTAAGCATCGGCAAAGTCGTCAATCAGCAAATACAATTCGCACCGGGGAATGCCGCTGCCGGTTGACGGATGCGGAGTTTTGTTTGCCAAAATATTCGCAATTCCGTCTTCCGGCATCAGTCCGAGTTTCAAATCGTCGGTCAGCACAAATTCGGTCATTCCGGGGACATCAAGGTCGGGCTGCCGCTGAAGCAGCGACGAATAAAAATCGCGGCTTCTTTGTTGATCGGCAACAAATAGGATGATCTCGAATCTCGGTTTAAATCTCAATTTTGTGCGTGCAGGGCAATCCGATTTCCTTCAGTATCAATAAACACGCACATATAACCAATGTCCGGACTGATCTGCGTTTTCGGAATCGAGATCTTTCCGCCGGCAGATTCAATGCGGTCAATGACCGTTTGAATATCAGGATTGGCGTTCAGATACAGCAGGACGCCGTTCGCCATCGGCTGATACATTTCGTGTTGGATCAATGCTCCGCTAACTTTTCCGTTGCCGGGATTGTACGGAAACAGGATCATTTTCAAATCGACCATCGGCATCGCCTGCATTTCGATTCCAAAAATGGTTTCGTAGAATTTTTGAGCCCGATCCAGATCGACCGCCGGAATCTCAAACCAGTTTATAGCATTTGTTGTGTTATCCATATTTTTCTCCTTGCCTTTCGGCTTTTTCAACCAAAACTTTTTCGATCAAAACAAATTGTCTATTAATTCGGGAATTTTTCTAATCCCCACTTTGGCGACGTTTCTGATTCATTCTTTACTTTCGGGGGAGTGGTCGTCACCTAATCACCGACTCATATTCCTGATTCTGTTTGAAAATCTTCGCCAATCAACACAAAGAATTTACCTCTCGCTCCTTTCAAAAGCTGCTGCGAAGAACCCACCCCATTTGATCCTTGGCTTAAGCCGGATTTCGACCGTGGCGCGCGTTTGCGAACCGCAGACGCGCGCAATTAAATTGATCAGTTTTATTTGATACCTAGTCCACCTCACACCACGAATCGCCCGCCAGTTTTTTTCGTATCAGTTCACGATCAATCATTAAAAGAAAGCAGATTGCCGTCGGGGTCTTTGAACCACGCGACCTTTGTTCCGCCGGGTGCTGTCCAGATGCCGAGTTCATCCTGTTCGAAAAAACCAAATCGTTCGAATTTGACGCCTTGAGCCTGTAGGGCGGAAACCCTCTCGGCGATATCTTCAACGATCCATCCCAGAACCGTAAATGGATACGGCGCAAACTCCGGAACTTTTGCTATCCGCAAAGGCGTGCCGTTCGCATCCAATTCCATCCCATAATCGTCCTCAGAGTTCAAAGTCAAACCGAGCACGCCTTGATAAAACGCTTTGGCTCGTTCTGAATCTCTCGTCGGGATAAAAGCCTTTAATTTTTCTTTACTTAACATAATTATTCTCCCTGCTCTTCGGATAACCGATAGTTTCGCGGATCGTGCAGCAAACACGCCGCATCATTGAATTACCTGTCGGCAAAAGGTTCCTCGTAATTTGGATCGGTTCCAAATCGAAGGATGTGACCGTCGG
>JANLTD010000233.1:0-3417 GCA_031362765.1 Acidobacteriota bacterium
TCTTGTTTTTGCTATCGCTTCCATATTTCCATTTTGGATTTTAGATTTTAGATTTTGGATTTAAGCGGATTGTCTTTTAACAATCCAAAATCCAAAATCTAAAATCCAAAATCGGTATTATTTCCTCTTTGCCATTTTCTCGGCTTTCGTTCCCGGATGTCCTTTGAAAGTTCGTGTCGGCGAAAATTCTCCGAGTTTGTGTCCGACCATATTTTCCGTAATGTAGACCGGAATATGTCGTTTGCCATTGTGAACCCCGAAGGTCAGACCAACCATTTCCGGCGAAATCGTCGAACGGCGCGACCATGTTTTAATCGCTTGCGGTTTGTTGGCGCCTTCGCTGATTCTCTTCAACACTTTTTGGACACTTAAATCAATAAAAGGTCCTTTTTTAACTGAACGTGGCATATTTTTTTTGAGGGATGAAGGATGAGGGATGAGGGATGAAATTCTCATCGCCTATCCGTCATTCTCGTCCCTTTAATTTTCAAAATGCGAGGTTAAGGTTTCGGGTCTTAAACTCATCCCTCATCCTTCATCCCTCATCCCTTAACTATTTCCTTCTTCTGTCGCGCACAATCATATTTTGAGTGCGTTTGTTTTTGCGTGTCTTGTAACCGCGTGTCGGTTGTCCCCAGGGCGTCACCGGATGTCGGCCGCCCGAAGTTTTTCCTTCACCGCCGCCGTGCGGGTGATCAACCGGGTTCATCGCCACACCCCGAACTTTCGGGCGTCGGCCCAACCAGCGCGAGCGTCCCGCTTTACCAAGACTAACGTTTTCGTTTTCAACGTTGCCAACCTGTCCAACAGTTGCCATACAAACAACCGGAACGCGGCGAACTTCGCCTGAAGGCATTCGAAGCTGTGCAAAATCGCCTTCTTTGGCAACGAGCTGCGCAAATGAACCAGCCGAACGCGCCATTTGTCCGCCTTTGCCGGGACGCAATTCGATATTATGAATCTGCGTACCAAGCGGAATATTTTTGATCGGCAAAGCATTTCCCGGCAGAATGTCCGCTTCTGCTCCGCTCAAAACCGTTGAGCCGACCACTAAACCGACCGGCGCGATAATGTAACGTTTTTCACCGTCAAGATACGTGATCAGAGCGATGTGCGCCGAACGGTTCGGATCGTATTCGATCTGGGAAACTTTTCCCGGAATGCCGACTTTATTTCGTTTGAAATCAACTATCCGGTAAAAACGCTTGTGTCCGCCGCCGCGTCGTCGAACCGTAATTCGTCCGTCGTTGTTGCGCCCTGAAATTCTTGTTTTCGGCTCCAGCAAAGATTTTTCGGGTTTTGCATTCGGAGTCAATTCATCCCGCGTCAAATATGTCTGATAGCGTCTCGCGGGTGATGTCGGTTTTAATCTTTTAATTCCCATAGTCTTTTTTAGTTGGCACTTGGCAGTCGCGGTTGGCAGTCAGATTTTTCCTGCTTAGTGCCGACTGCTACTGCCGACTGATTTAAATGGCTTCTGCGTAATCAACCATCGGTTCGCCTTTTTTCAAGGTCACATAAGCCTTTTTCCAGCTTGCCCGGCGACCTTCGTGCCGGCCGCGTTTTTTCATTTTGCCTTCGTATTGAACAGTGCGGACACGCGCGACCTTGACACCGAAAATTTCCTCGACCGCGCCGCGGATCTCGTCCTTATCGGCTTTCCGGTTAACGCGAAACGTCAACACTTGTCCTTCGCCTGATTCGGTGCTCGATTCTTTCAAAAGAACCGATTTTTCCGTCACGACCGGCGACTTCAAAATATCCCAAACACCTAACTTAATCATTGTCAGCCGCCTCCTCTGCTTTTGCGTCTTCCGCGACAGTTTCTTCCGTCTTTACTTCTTTTTTCGCGGCTTTCGGTTTTGCTTCTTTTTTCGCTTTCGGCTTTGCTTCGGGTTTTGCCTCGGTCGTTTCAACCACGACTTCTGCTTTTGCCTCAACTGCTTCGACCACGACGTCCGCTTTTGGCTCGACCGTTTCTACGACGGTTTCCGCTGCGACGCCTTTTTCGCGTTTCGGGTCGAGAAGATGCGTAATTTCCGCAACCGCTGTTTTTGAAAGCACGAGTTTTTCGTGATAGATCAAATCGTATATGTTAAGTCCGAAACTGTTTGTAACTTTCGTTTTTTTAACATTGCGCGACGATAACACCAGATTTGCGTTATCAAGCGAATCGACGATCAATGTTTTCGCGCGTTTTTTCGCATCAGCCAGACCGAGTGCCGCCAGCACGCTTAAAAACTCTTTTGTTTTCGGATTGGCAAACGTGATTTCATCAACAACGATGATATTTCCTTCGCGCAATCGTTCCGAAAGAGCCGAGCGCAGTGCGCCGCGCCGCATTTTCTTCGGCAAAAGTGATGACCAATCGCGTGGCTGCGGTCCATGAACGTTGCCGCCGCCTTTCCAAAGAGGCGACCGCAGCGACGCGATTCGCGCGCGGCCTGTTCCTTTCTGCTTCCACAGTTTGCGTCCCGAACCCGAAACGTTGCCGCGCGTTTTCGTCGCCGAAGTTCCCTGCCGGCGATTTGCCAAATGATTTTTGACTGCCGTATGAATTAACGATTCGTTTAGCTCGACACCGAATACGGCGTCGGCCAGCGTTACTTCACCGACTTCTATGTTATTCAAATTGCGAACCATTACGGTAGGCATAATTTCTCACTCCGTTTAAGTCGCCGGTCGCAGGTCGTCAGTCGTCAGATTTTCACTCTCGACTCTCGACTCTCGACTCTCGACTATCTTGATTTCTTTACAACAACTAAGCTTCCATTAGGTCCCGGCACTGCGCCGCGAACCATGATCAGATTATTTTCGACATCAACTCTTGCGACCGTCAAACCTTTGACAGTAACCCGTGCGTCGCCCATGTGTCCCGACGATTTCGTGCCTTTGATAACCCGCGAAGGGTAGGCCGATTGACCGATCGATCCCGGTTCGCGAACATTCATCGAACCGTGTGACTCAGGACCGCGTTTGAAGTTATGCCGTTTGATTGTTCCGGCGAAACCGCGGCCTTTCGACTTACCGACCACTTCAACTTTATCGCCGTCCGAGAATAAATCAGCTTTTACCTGATCGCCGACATTCACATCGGCTTCGCTTTCGAGTCGAATTTCCTTCAAAACACGGGTCGGCGGTGTGCCGCTTCCGGTTTTCTCAAAGTGACCGCGCATGGGCTTCGTAACATTCTTCAACCTGATCGGGTTGTCTTCGACAAGCCCGAGTTGAACCGCGTTATAGCCGTCTTTGCCAGTCGCCGTTTTTGTTTGAATAACAACGCAAGGTCCTGCCTTGATGACGGTTACGGGTGTGACCGTGCCGTCTTCAGCGAAAATCTGCGTCATTCCAACTTTTCTACCGATGATACCGTTAATCATCATTATCTCCATTTCGGATTGCGGATTTCGGATTTCG
>JANLTD010000249.1:0-2375 GCA_031362765.1 Acidobacteriota bacterium
TTCAAACGACTGCCAAACTTGAAACAGACGGCACTTATTCGGCAAATGTTTCTTCAACGACGGCGGCCAGAGTTTTGCTGGCGCAGGACGCAATGTCAAATCCTTTGCCGGTAAATTCTTGGACGAAGAATATTGCGTCGGATTTACACAATATTCAAAATCAAGCCAATTTCGTGATCATTGCGCCGCCGCAGTTTCAGGCGAATTTGTTAAATTTCAAAAGTTACCGCGAATCTCAGGGCTTACGAACAGTCATTATTGACCCGGCCGATATTTACGACGAATTCAACAATGGTGCGAAAAGTGCGGAATCAATTCGCGCATTTCTGCAATATTCAAAGCAGAATTGGACGGTCAAACCCGATTATGCGATGTTTGTCGGTGATGCGAGCGTTGACCCGCGCAACTACTCGGGAAGCGGCGGCGACAGTGTAAACCTTGTTCCGACGATATTGGTTGATACCTGGAATATGGAAACAACCTCTGATGCGATGATCGCCGATTTTAACAATGACGACATCGAAGACATCTCCGTCGGCAGATTGCCGGTTCGCAATAATGCCGAACTTTCAGCGGCTTTGAATAAGATAATCGCGCATGAAGCATTTTCGCCGCAAGACATTAAACAGCGCGGAGTTTTGATGGTATCGGAAGCCTTTATCGGGTATGACTTTCCCACCGGCTCAAGAAACACGGCAAGCACTATTCCGTCAGATGTGAACTTAAATTATATTGATGTCGGCACAAACGATCCGGCAATCATTCGCCAGAATGTTTTGAGTTCGATGAATACGGGACCTGCCGTCGTCAATTATTTCGGACATTCGAGCATTACGGTTTGGTCAAATTCCTCGATTTATCAAAGTTCCGATGCTGTAAATCTGACAAACAGTCCCCGTCCGTCACTGACCGTGATGCTCTCTTGTGCCAGCGGAAGCTACGCCGAAATTAATTATGAAGCACTTGCCGAAGCGAACTTAAAAGCCGCGAACGGCGGATCTTTCGCAGTTTGGGCAGCTACCGGCTGGAATTCGGCCGAAGCTCAAGAATGGATGGGGAAAGAATTTTACCGCCGCGTTTTTTCAGGTATGCGGCTTGGTGACGCCGCGCGCGAAACAAAATTATTAACTAATTTGATCGATCAGCGGCGAACATTTACATTTTTTGGTGACCCGACGCAACGGCTTTTCTGACTTGTGCGGTAAACAAAACGCATGGCTTTTCATTAAGGCAGAGAATTTTTTCTCTGCCTTTTTTATGTGCGCGGCGCATTTCTGAGATGACCTGATAAAAGTCGATCGTATTAGACCGACTATTCTATGGTGATGTTGTATTTGTCCAAAAGTCCGGCAACATTCTGTGCTGAGAACTTTGCCTTTTTTATTCGATTGTTTTCCGGATTGATCGAGAAATTAAATGCCGTTCGTAAATCTGCATCTTCCAATATTGTGCTTTCAAAAACTGCATTGCTTAAATCACAATTCCTGAACACTGCATTGGTTAAATCAGTTTCGATGAATTCAGATTCTACGAGGCGGCAGTCTTCAAATTGAATATTCTTTAATTTTAACTTGTAAAATGAACAAAAGTTAAGAACACAGTTTTTGAAATCCAGCTCAAGTAAAAAGGGGTTGCAAATGTCGAAATGAAGACCTAAAAGTTTGCAATCGATAAATTTCACATCTCTGAATGCAGTGTCTGTCAATTTAGCCAAGCTTAGATCACAACTTTCAAATTCACATTCAGTGAAAATTATTTCGGATAAATCTGAGTTGGCGAAAACACAACCGGTAAAAATACAGTTTTCATATTCACCTTTTCTCAAATCCTGTTTGGCGTAATTTTCGCCCTGATAGTTTTTGCCTACGACAAATATGTTGCTCATAAATGTGTCTTTGAATTGATCGGCTTATTTCAAAGGCGGCAGAATTTCGTTGATCGCCGCCTGAAAGATCTCCGATTTGCGTTTTGCGCGTTTGACGTCGGGGTGCGTATCATTAAATTGTTTTTGCAAACTCCAGAGGTCGGTGTCAATCTCGCCTTTGCGGACCATTAATTTCCCGAGAGCCGTCGTCAGCTTTGAAAACTCAGACGGATTTACTGCTAGAAGCATGTCTAAGTCTTTTTTTAGCAAACCGATTTCAAACCGCAATTCTATGACTTTCGGGTATTCTTCGGTGTATTCGACGAGGAGCGATTCGAGCTCCGATAAAAGCTCGGTTTTTCGCAAAAGGACTTCGGCGTAGGCTGGCGATGACTTTGCCGTGGGCGAATTAGTCGGCGCAACGGATTTGCTTTTGGTCGTCTGCGAAAAACAAAATTGTGAGAAAATCACAATAAAAACCGCGATAAAAAAAACTTTTTGTAATTTTAAA
>JANLTD010000256.1:0-2698 GCA_031362765.1 Acidobacteriota bacterium
CCGCGCCAAGGCAGCAGATCTGGGCGTCAAAGCCGGCGACGTGGCGACTGCCTTAAACACGTTCGCCGCCGGTCAACGAGTAACGACGTTCAGCCAAAATAATAAACAATACACAGTCGTGCTGCAGGCCGATGAAATGTATCGGCGCGACCGCAACAATTTGCAGTATCTGACGGTTGTGTCGGCAAATGGCGGAACAGTCGGTTTGGAAAAACTCATCAAGATCGAAGACGGTTTGAGTCCCGCTTCGATCAACCGTTTGAATCGCCAGCGACAAGTCACGGTTTCGGCAAGTTTGCCGCCCAACTCTTCCGAATCGGACGCGGCGGCGAAACTCGAAACTTATGTCAAACAACTTAATATGCCGGCTGAATACACAGCCGGTGTGACCGGACAATCGAAAGAATTGCAGCGCGCGTATCAATCTTTTTTATATGCTTTTTTGCTGTCGTTCGTCTTTATGTATCTGATTTTGGCGGCGCAGTTTGAATCGTTTATCCATCCCGTCACGATTCTTCTGACATTGCCGCTTTCGATTCCGTTCGCGCTTGTCTCGACTTTGCTTGCCGGGCAAACTTTGAATATCTTTTCCGCGCTCGGGATTCTGCTGCTTTTCGGAATTGTCAAGAAAAACGCAATTTTGCAGATAGATCACACAAACACTTTGCGGAGTCGCGGAATGGCGCGATACGACGCGATCATCCAGGCAAACCGCGACCGTTTGCGTCCGATCCTGATGACGACGCTCGCGCTTGTCGCGGGAATGATTCCGCTGATCTTAGGAAGCGGCGCGGGCGCGGCAACCAATCGTTCGATCGGAATTTTGGTCGTTGGCGGTCAATCGCTCTGTCTGCTTTTGACGCTGTTGGCGGTTCCTGTTTTTTATTCGCTTTTTGACGACGCGCAGGAATCGGATATTTTCCGGCGCATCAGCCGCCGATTTGCCGTGATCGGCAGGTGGTTTCGTCCGGCGCGTGAAAAGATCGCCGATGCCGCAACGCTTTACACTCGCCGCAAAGATATTGAGGAAAAAGGGACCGCCGACGAGATCAAAGACGGCTTTGTCGAGCCAAAGACGAATGAATAGATGATCACTAAATCGAAACTTCGGATGCGCGGATTTTTAATCAATCCAAATCCCGGATCTTCGCCGGATTTTAGAGTTTGCTTCCGATAAGCGGGCGAAGTTTTGTGTTTTTAATTGTTTTCAATGACCGCTTTATACGGTTCTTAAGTAACCCGTTCTTATAAATTTGGATTTACTGAGAATCCATCGTGTCGTCAACAATCTATAAAAAACCTTTGCGTCTTCGCGCCTTCGAGCCACTAGCGTTAAAATAAATCTCGTGAATATTCTTGTGCGCGGAACAAATTGGGTTGGCGATGCGGTGATGACGATTCCCGCGCTTCGCGAGCTGCGCCGATTGTTTCCCGATGCGCGCATTACGCTCTACACCCGTGGCTGGGCGGAAGGCATTTTCCGCGATGCCGATTTTATTGACGAAATTCTCACCTTTGATAAAACCGGATCGAAAATCAAGGACGCGCTCAAACAGTCGAATGAAATAAAAACGCACACATTCGATTTAGCCGTTATTTTTCCGAATTCGTTTGAAACCGCGCTGGTCGCAAAAATGGCAAGGATCCCGCGCCGCTTTGGTTATTCAAAAGAAGGCCGAAGTTTTCTGCTGACCGATTCGGTCGAAATCCCAAAGTGGAAGGATCAACGCCACGAGATCTTTTACTATTTAAATCTGGTCGCCGAGATCGAAAAGGAATATTTCGGGGTTCAAACGGTTTTAGAAGCTGAACCGCGCATCGTTTTGGAAGTTTCTGCCCAAAGACGAAACGAAGCGCGCAAGTTTTTGAAGGAAACCGGCATTGATCTGTCGAAAAAGACGGTCGCGCTCGGTGTCGGTTCGACCAATTCACGCGCCAAACGATGGCCGGCCGCTAGCTATGCAAAACTGAACGATCGGCTGCAAAATGAATTGAATGCAAATGTCTTATTGGTCGGCGCAAAGGACGAATTAGAAATTTCGGACGAGGTTTTTGCAAAATCCGAAAAAAAACCGATAATCTTGACAGGTCAAACAAATCTGGCCGAAGCCGTTGCGATTTTGGCGGAAACAGATTTGCTGGTCTCGAACGATATGGGCTTGGCGCACATTGCGTCGGCAGTCGGCACTAAAACGCTCGTAATTTTTGGACCGACAAACGAAAAGACAACGCAGCCGATCGGCTCGGAGATCATTCGTAAAAAGGTAGATTGCGCGCCGTGTATGTTGCGGACGTGCCCGATCGATCATCGTTGTATGACACAAATTTCGGCGGAAGAGGTTTTTAAGAAAGTAAAAAAAATATTGTCCCGTGGATGAAAAGAGATGAATGCAGATAATTTGACGAAAAGCCCAAAATCGAAAACTGTTTTTATTGACCGCGACGGAACTTTGATCGAAGAAGTAAATTTTCTTCACCGTGTCGAGGATCTGCAATATTTTTCTTATACCGACGAAGCGATCCGATTGCTCAAAGAAAACGGATTTTTAGTTGTGATAGTGACAAATCAATCCGGCATCAGTCGCGGAATCTACACAGAAGCTGAGATGCATAGGGTCCACGAACAGATCCAAAACGATCTGACCGAAAAGCTCGACGCGATCTATTTTTGCCCGCATCTGCCGAACGCCGGCTGCGC
>JANLTD010000277.1:0-2673 GCA_031362765.1 Acidobacteriota bacterium
TTTTTGGAAACGATCGCTTATACGCTGATCGGAACGACGATTGCGGGAACACTAATTTATCTAATTTTGGGTAGTTTTTCGACGAATATCCTAAAGCGAAGAAAGCGCGATTCTTTTTCAGCACGTCGGCAAACCCGTCGGCGAAATCCGATTCGTTTGGGGAAAAGATAAGTTTTTAATGATGAATGGTGAATGATTAATGATGAATTAAAAAAAACATTCACCATTCACCATTAGCCATTAATAAAAATGAAATTATACGACCACACGCAAAATTTAGGTCTCAGAGTCGGCACAATTCAGGTGATCGCTTTTGTTTTGCTGACGATTCTCGGTGCGCGGCTTTATTATCTGCAAATCGTCAAAGGCGAATATTACGACGAAAAAGCGGAAAATCAACGGATCCGGCTGATTCCGATTCCGGCTCCGCGCGGCGCGATCTTCGACCGCAACGGAAAAATTCTGGTTGATTCGCGCCCGACCTATAACATCACTCTTTCTAACGAACCGATCAAGAAAATAGATGTTACCGACCGGATTGACGATTATGCGGGCGGACTCAATGTTGACCGGCAATATGTGGTTGAACGTTTGAATCTAATCAAAAAGCAAAACGATTTTGAAACTCTTGTTTTGAAAGAGAACGCGACCATTCAAGACATCACCTGGGTTGAAGCGCATTCGATGGAATATCCCGAACTGCGCGTCGAACTTCAGCCGCAGCGAGTTTATCCGCTCAAACAAACGCTCGCGCACGTTCTTGGGTATGTCGGCGAGATCAGCCCGAAAGAATTGGAGAATCCGGAAGTTCGGGCGAAGGGTTTTCGTCCGGGTGATATTGTCGGCAAAGGCGGTCTTGAACAATATTACGACGAATACTTACGAGGTAAACCGGGCTATCGAAAAGTTATCGTTGACAGCCGCGGACGCGTTCAAAGCGAGATCGAAACCGTTCCGCCGCAAGCCGGGCAGGATTTGATCTCGACAATTGACCTTGATCTGCAAATGGCGGCTGAAGAGCAGCTTGCCAAATCATCAACGAAACGCGGAACGATCATCGCAACCGACCCGAACAACGGCGAGATTTTGGTGATGGCTTCGATGCCGTCATTTGACCCGAATATTTTTGTGCAGGGCAGCACCTCGCCCGAAGGCCGCAAACAAATTGCGGCGTATTGGCAGGATGAAAGCCGTCCGCTTTATAATCGGGCGATTCAGGGACGTTATCACCCCGGTTCGACATGGAAAATCCCCGAATCGGTCGCCGGACTCCAGCAAGGGGTCATTACGGTTGCCAATTCTCACATGATCTGCGGCGGCGGAATTACTATCGGCAACAAATTTACGCGCTGTATGGGAAGCCATGGTGCGCCGGCGCTTGATTACGCAATTACCAAATCGTGCGATGGATATTATTATCATCTCGCGCTTAAATTCAAGATCGAGGGAATGATCCAAATGATCGAAAACTTCGATTTTGACAAACGCACCGGCGTTGATCTGCCGAACGAAAAGATCAGTCAAACGCCGAAAACCTGGAAACCGATCATCGAAAAGCGCGAAGGAAAATGGAGCGATATTCGCACCGTTTATGCTGCAATCGGACAGGATACGGTGGTTGTCACGCCAATCTCGCTACTACGCGCAATTTCAAGTATGGGCGTTCGCGGCAAAATGTATATTCCACATTTTCTGAAAGAATTTAAACCGATCGGAGCCATCGGCAACGAGGGCGAAATGACTTATAGACCGGAACGGCAAGGTTTCATTTTTCAGCATCCGGAACCGAAGATCATCGAAATGACCGAGGAACAAAACGCGCTTATCTTGAAAGGTATGTGGGGCGTCGTCAATAATGGCGGAACCGCGGGATCAGTTCGAATGTCGAATCTGGAAATTGCCGGAAAGACCGGCACCGCGCAAAACTCGGAACTAAATTCGGGCGGGGCAAAAGACCACGCGTGGTTTGTCAGTTTTGCACCGGCTTACAAACCCGAGATCGCGGTGCTCGCGATGATTGAAAATTCCGGTTTTGGAGCGGCCAATGCGGGGCCTGCCGCCAAAGGCATCTATGAAGCCTATTTACTGAAAAAAGGCGGCGGACAAGTTGTTAAGCAGGAAGTAACAAAGAAATAGTAACGAGTGGAGAGTTTGATCAAACTCTCCACTCTCCACTCTTGACTCGAAATATGGTAGCTATCATCGAAAAACGCGAATTACGCGACTTTGACTGGCTGACAACGATTTTAGCCATCGCCATTGTCAGTTTTGGCGTTTGGCAAATTTACAATGCCCAACCGACCGAAAGCTATTGGTCAAAACAAATCGTCGGTCTCGGCATCGCGATAGTTGCTTTTGCCGTCGTCGGTTTTAGCGATTACCGCCGGATCATTGACGCAGCTCCTGTTTTTTACGTCATCGGATTGGTTTTACTATTTCTCGTTCTGACTCCGTTAGGCGTTAAGATCAACGGGCAAACAGCGTGGCTGAAACTTCCGCTGATCGGACAATTTCAACCCTCAGAGTTTGTTAAAATTCCCGTCGTGCTGATGCTTGCTAAATATTTCGGGGCGCGAAAAAGCGGGACTTTGAAGTTTAAGGAATTTATTATCGGCGGTGCGATATTAGCCGCGCCGGTTGGTTTGATTATGCTCGAACCCGATGCCGGTCAGG
>JANLTD010000293.1:0-2644 GCA_031362765.1 Acidobacteriota bacterium
TATTTTCCGGTAAATGAAAGTACCAGATTACTGGATGTTGGTTGTGCCGTGGGAACCTTTCTGTTGTATATGAACGAGAAGTATAACTGTAAAATTTCCGGTGTTGATTTTAAAGAAGGCTTAGATTACCCGGGTTTCGATAAAATTGACTTTCACGAAGGTGTTTTTTACGATCAAAACATTCCTGCAGAATCAATCGATCTGATCACCATGTGGCATTTTTTTGAGCACGATTATGATCCCGTGAGAAGCCTGGGCGTGGCCAGAAAAATTTTAACTGAAGACGGCAAACTAATTATTGAAGTGCCTCGCCTGGATTCCGTAACTTATAGATTATTCAAAAATAAATGGCCCGGGGTTCAGGCACCACAGCATACCGCCTTGTATTCAAAAAAAACCTTGGTTGAAATTCTGGAAAAGAATGGGTTTGAAATTGAAGCCTATTTACCATTTGGGGCTTTTCCGCCCTACTTTTACATTTTCACCGGGACTTATTTTAAGTTAATAGGTAAGGGATTAAATCTTAACCGAATTATTGTCCCCTATTTTTTAGGACAGTTTCTTTTGTTTCCGATTCTTTTTTTTAAGAATTATCTCAATCTTTCGATGCAAACCGTTGTATGTGGAAAAAAATAAAGTACGTCTATCATTTTTCTGTCGGCTTACTGCTTCTGACGATCATGGGAGTTACTGCTTTTTCTTTGCGAATTATTTCGTTCGGCCTGTTGACGGATTTTAATCGAAAGTATCTTGTCCCGATATTTTCGAAAGCCATTCTACATTCTCTTGGAATAAGGTTGGAAAATCGCGTGAAGCTCGCAGAACCGGATCGTCCCCATTTTTATACCTTTAATCACAACTCACATCTTGATGCTTTTATATTGATGTGTCTCGGTCTGACAAATACGCGTTTTTTGATGAGCGAAAAAACACTCCATTACATCCCTGCGACCTTGGCCGCTTTATCAATTGGTGTTTTATATATTCCAACCAAAAAAAACAAAGAACGGCGGTTTAAATTTTTCATTAGTTTGGCCGAGCGGATAAAGAACGAAAAAGTCAGCATCGCCGGCTCTTCCGAAGGCACCGGTGGTGAATTTAATGCGATCAATGAATTTAACCGAGGGGTGTATCATATGGCGCTGGTGTCGGAAATGCCGATCGTCGCGATTTTTATTTACACTCCGGTCGAATCAAATCCGTCTACCGATTTCAGACCGATCAAAAAAGGCACCGTTCGAATGGAACTTCTTGACATTATTCCAACTACCGACTGGAAATTGGAAAACCTGGACAGCCACATTGAAGAAGTAAGAAATATGTATGTGGAAAAGTTTAATTCCTTCGGGGAAGCAAAAACAAACTGATGAATCCTGAACTCAAAAAAAATAATCTGAAAGCCTTTTCCTTCCTGGCCGTTCCCGTCATCTTAGCGGGTTCAGCCGCGTATCTGTTTTTGTTGAACAGTCTCGTTTCGTACTGGCTGGGGACTTTTTTACTTTCTTTTTTCTTTGCCCAAACCTTTATTCTGCTACATGAATGCGGACACTTAAATTATTTTGAAAATAGAATAACAAACAAAATTTTCGGCCACGTTTTCGGCTTGTTAACGGGTATTCCTTTTTATACCTGGCAGCAAATACATAACCTTCATCACAAATGGACCGGTTGGCGCGACCTTGATCCAACCACCGAAAAAACAGCGAAACCGGTCAATTCAAAAATTACACGATTCATCGTCAACTTTTGCTGGTGGCTCTTTATTCCTCTTTTTTATTTAACTTATAAACTTAGTAATTATTGGAATCTACTTAAAATAAAACGTTTTGTCCCATCAAGTGTTTTTACTCTGGCGGTGATCAATGTATCTCTTTACTTTTTGTTTTATGTCGTGGTTTTTTATCTGTTTTCAACCTTTATCCTTCAATACATTTTACCGGCTTTTATTCTCAGTTTGGTGTGGAAAGAACTTTTAATAATGACGCAACACACCCATATCGAAATACCTGTTTCTGAGGGAAAACAGGTCAAGCCCATCTCTTATCTGGAACAGGTCAAATACACCCGGAGTTTTTATACTGCGACATTTTTTGCACGTTACTTTTTATTCAATTTTAATTTACACGAAGTCCACCATGCCTATCCCGGATTACCGGCTTATTGCCTGGATAAAATTAACCTGGATATCCCCAGAAAGCCTAAATTTTCAGAATGGTTGATCAAGGCTAAATTTATGAAAGGGGCGGATTACATTTTTAAAACCTCCAAACATACAGGAAAAAAATTCTGAATACTTGGGTTTGTCATCGACATCTTTCGCAAGCCACTGAAACGAGTGACAGCAAAAGGTTTCTGTCGCAATCAGTAATTGTTGAGGTCTTTGGTCTTTGGTTTTTGGCTTTTGGAAGAAATTGCCGAATTGGCAATGAAATTCTCACTACGCCCGCTTATTTTACGGAAATTTTCATCGGAGTTCAGCGGGTTTCCATTGAAAAAACCAAAAACCAAAGACCAAAAGCCAAAGACCTAAATAGTTACCGCAATCATTCGATAGCTTTAACAAATATTTCGGATCATATCCCCGTGCTCACGCACGAGGCTCGACGCTTTCGCCATCTTCGATAGCTGATTTCTTAGGTTTGAC
>JANLTD010000294.1:0-3063 GCA_031362765.1 Acidobacteriota bacterium
GTCTTTATCCCGAACCGCCGCCGCCGGGACTTGTTCCGAGTTGCGCGGAAGGCGGAGTTTTGGGCGTTTTGCCCGGAATTGTCGGAACGATTCAGGCGAACGAAGTCATCAAAGTAATTCTTGGCGCGGAAGGGATTCTGCTCAATCGGCTGCTGCTTTTTGATGCGTGGAAAATGCGTTTCCGCGAGCTTAAACTCAAGAAAAATGCTGACTGTTCGATTTGCGGAGAAAATGCGACAATCAAAGAACTTGTTGATTACGAAGAATTTTGCGGTTTGAATTTGCCGGCGGAAGAAACTGTTTTGGAAGAGATCACGGCGATTGAATTAAACGAACTAATCAAAAATGACCGCGAAGTTCAGATCATTGACGTACGCGAGCCTTACGAAGTTGAGATTGCGCAGATTCCGCAGACGAAACTGATTCCGCTCGGGCAAGTTACGGCCCGCGCCAAAGAAATTGATCCGTCGCGCACGGCGATCATCCATTGCAAAGGCGGCGTCCGCAGCGCAAAGGCGATCAAAGCCTTGCAGGAAAGTGGTTTTACAGGTCGTCTGATAAACTTAAAAGGCGGAATCGGCGCGTGGTCTGATGAAGTCGATGCGTTGGTGCCGAAATATTAAGCGGTCAGAACCGTGAGCGAGAACGACCGATTTTTAAGAATATGAATAAAGTCTGGAAAATTTTTATCCTGTTCGCGGTTTTCGGCCATTGTGTTTCGGCACAGCAAAACGATTATCAAAGCGAAATCGAAAAATGGCGCGCGGACTACGAGACGGAAATCAAAGACGAAAACGGTTGGCTGACCGTCGCCGGACTTTTTTGGCTCAAAGATGGTACAAACTCGATCGGCGCAGGCGCAGGATTTGACATCGAATTGACCGAAAATTTCAAGGGCAAATTCGGCGAGATCGAATTTAAGAACGGTTCGGCGATACTGAAAATCGAAAACGGCGTGGAAGCCTTAAATGAAGGAAAACAAATTTCGTCAATCGAGCTCGTCTCGGACGAAAAAGGTAAACCGAGCGTGATTCAAACCGGCAGCCAAACATTTTATTTGATCAAGCGCGAAGATCGTTTCGGCATTCGCCTGAAAGATAAAAACAGTAAGGAACGAGTTAATTTCAAAGGCTTGAAATGGTTTCCGATCAATGAAAAATACAGGATCGAGGCGAGATTTGAGGCTTTCCCCGAACCAAAAGAGGTTTTGATCCCGAATGTCTTAGGCGGAAATTTCAAGATGAAAAGTCCGGGCGTTTTACGATTCAAATTAAACGGTAAAAAATACTCGCTCGAACCGGTGTTGGAAGCAGGCAGCGACCGGCTTTTTATCATTTTCCGCGACGCGACATCCCGCACGGAAACTTACGGCGCGGGACGTTTTCTTTACGCGAAAAAAGCTGTCGATGGCAAAGTTATTTTAGATTTTAACAAAGCGGAAAACCCGCCGTGCGCTTTTACGTCATTTGCGACGTGCCCGTTGCCGCCGCCGCAAAATCGTTTGGATGTGAAAATTAAAGCGGGCGAAAAACGCTACAAAGATTAACGATCATTTCAAACGGCAGACGGCCTTGCCTAAAATATGTTTCGCGGAGATCGCGCCGAAAGTCCGGCTGTCCGAACTCTCCGCCGGGT
Source organism: Acidobacteriota bacterium (assembly GCA_031362765.1). Taxonomy (GTDB): domain Bacteria; phylum Acidobacteriota; class Blastocatellia; order Pyrinomonadales; family Pyrinomonadaceae; genus JAFDVJ01. The sequence goes on from JANLTD010000294.1 coordinate 1,636, forward strand.
TATCGCCAACCAAAAAATAATTACCGTTTTCATCAATTTCGGCGAGCCGTTTGAGAATAACCACGCTTTTTTTGAATGGATGTTTGGCAAGCAGAATGTCGCCGGCGGCGATTTGCGCGTCCGGATTGATCAAAATGCCATCGCCGTTCTTTAAGTCCGGGAGCATCGAATCGCCTTCGACACGGATCGCGCGCCGTCGGCCGAGATAAAATAAAACCTTCTCTTTCCAATTTGCTTGCGGTAAATTGTTTTCCATAAAAATAAAAATGAGAGATGAGCAAAAAAAGACTCATCCCTCATCCTTCATCCCTCATCCCTCAATTCAACTTGCCGTGAACCACGGAATATCGCGGCCTTTTGTTTCCCAGAAGATTTCGTGAATTTCTTTGACGGCAGCCATTAATTCGTTGGCGTGGTCGAGACTGACTTCGACCTTGCAAGCCGAGCAGAGTTTGGCGGCTTTCCAAAAAGTGTCGTGCAGATTCGGATATTTTTCGAGATGAACGGGTTTGAAATAATCCGTCCAAAGAATAAGCAATTCTTCTTTGGCGACACGCGCCTGTTCTTCTTTGACCATAATGTAGCGCGCCAAAGTGTTGGCATAAGCCCTGTGCGCCATCGCATCGTCGCCTTCCGGGCGTTTCAAATCGAGAATTTTCTTGGTCATCGAACGAACCGATTCCGCGCCCAAACGGGCCGATGAAGGATCATAAACACCGCACGGCGCGTCGCAATGCGCTTCGGCAATTTCAAACTTCATTTTATTCAATTTTTCAAACATTTTTACTTTCTCCTTGTTCTTTAATTCTATTTTCGGCAAAAAAATTAAACGCTAAATTTATCATTTAATTTTTAACTTTTAATTTTTAACTAATCAACCGGTCTTCCGCCCGCGTCCATTCCTTCGACGCTCGCCTGGCGAATGACTTTGACGTGCAAATTATCGTGAACGCGCACCTGACACGAAAGACGCGTGTGATCGTTCAAATCCGTTTTGGTTGATAAAATCGCTTTTTCGGCTTCACCGATCTCGCCCGGATCACCTGCTATGATTTCGACCCGGCAGGTCGTGCAGCGCGCATTTCCGCCGCAGCGATGAAGAATGTCAACGCCGTTATCTTCAAGACATAAAACCAGTTTACGTCCCGTTTCGGCTTCAAAAGCAACTTGTCCGGCGGCAGTTTCCGCAGTAATTTTCGGCATATTTTCTGTAAATTCTCCTACAAAATTTTTGTAAAACTTATATCTTGACTTTGGCACAAATTAGAGGAAAATGGCAAGTAGCGCAACTTTAATGCGCGGTTATTTTATGCGAAAAACTTTTTTAATTGCTATTTTTTCGATTTGTTTTTTGATTTTTGCTCAAAATATTTTGGCACAAGATGATTTTTATTCGAGTAAATTTCTCAAATATGATTTCAAACAAGT